>DAHXLZ010000139.1 GCA_027365715.1 Methanomassiliicoccales archaeon
TCACCGTTGCGCTGATGAGATGGCCACCGAATGATTTGTGGTCCCTGCCGCTCAGGTTCACGTGTATGTGAAGCGATGGTTTACCGCTGTCCGTGGCTATTGATCCGTGCATAGAAAGCAATTCTGCAGGATCTGCATACATCTCGACATTGTACTTCCTGCCATCCCAGAATCCTATTTCTGCATCGCGTAGCATGCCAATGCCGGAGACAATCATTCCGGCGGTGATGCTTGCACGTTCGCACGCTCCAGTGAGGGACTCAACCACACTCTCTCCGTCTTCGAATGTTATGGCAATCAGGTCCCCTTCTCTTACTATGTTCAATGTTTCACCTGTGTTCGTTATGGCTGTACACAGTGTTAATTTTATCCGACGGCCGGGCAGGATGCAGGCCGCAGCGAATATTTCATAAGAAAGGCCGAAAATCTTTATTAAGCACCGTCCGGTTTGGCTTTCGATGAGTTCAGCCGAACTGGCACGCAAGCTGAAGGTGACCGGCTCCGTAATCATGATGATTATAGGTCTTTCATTCTACTACGCGTATGGAGTGGCGTACGGTAACTGGAACATGCTGCAGACTGGCAACGAAGGCGTCTACGCAATATTCATCTTCTTTTTCGGCTTGGGATTTCTTGGTTTCATTATGTTCAGGAAGAAAGCAGCAGTCCAGTGAGCGCGCCTGCATCTGCAGACCTGCTTCACATCGTCTTTGCCACGTAAACTATCGTATCTGTCGCCGCACCGCACACGACACACTTCCCTCCCGCCCGCTTCTCGCCGGGTACGGTTCCCAGCAGGCTCGCACCACTGAGTTCCTCGATTTTCCTGCCGCACTTCTCTGTGCCGCACCAGTGCATGCGGTTGTATCCTTCCCTTATGGCAGATGGATCCTGCACGTCGAATTCTTTATTTTCCACACATTCTTCAGCCTTCTTCAGCATTGACCCGGCTATGTCAGCCAGCAGCAGCTCGAGTCCGTTTATGAGCCTGGACAATTCTATCCGCGTCTTTTTCCCGCTGTCTCGCCTGACTGCGGTGACAAATCCCTCGTCTACCTCCCTCTTGCCAATTTCGAGCCTGATCGGGACTCCTTTTCTTTCCCAGTGATAGAACTTGTTTCCGGGCCTTATGTCACGCTCATCCGCATGCGCTCTGAGTCCATGACTGTTTATGCTCTTCGCCATATTCCGCGCTTCGGCATAGATGGTTTCGGCATTGCCCTTTGCAGGAATGGGGACCACAAGAATCTGCACGGGCGCGATTGCCGGAGGCATTACGAGTCCACTGTCATCGCCGTGTATGGCGACCACTGCACCGAGCATCCTTTCGCTCATTCCATAGGTCGTCTGATGCACAGGCTTCCTGCCGCCATCCTCCTCCTCAAAGTATATGTCGTACGGAACAGAGAAATTCGTCCTGTACTGGTGAATTGAAGCAATCTTTGCATACCGTTCAGGGTCATAAAGAGGATAGAATGGGACAAATTTCCCGGGGCGTATTATACGCTCGGC
>DAHXLZ010000141.1 GCA_027365715.1 Methanomassiliicoccales archaeon
TGGGCATTCCAGGATTCCTCATTTTCCTTCTGCTGATGAATAAATATTTCGCAATGACCGGCCGCAGGGTATTCCCGAGGTGCCACTGATTGCATCGTTCCCAAGGGTGATATAGCCGCCATCCCTTCACATACTGAGGCAAGTCATTGCGTCCGGCGGCGCCTGGTGACGAATATCCGCCGGGCGTCTTTCCTATTTACCCTGAACTTCATCCTCCTCGGCCAGTCGGCGGCGTCGAGCATCCTGAAACGCTCATCGGACGGCATGCTGCCGGCCAGCACCTTATGCACGTACTTCGTGTATGCCCTTGCGAGATAGTTTATCTCCGACCTGAACTCATGCGGCGCCCCGTTCTGCCGCACAGCCGCGTCCGAATAGTGGAACCAGTCGCCGTACAGGTCTGTGATGGCGTGAGAGCAGAACCTGCAGATTGAGCGCTGCATGAACGAGTCATCTGTGAAAGTATATTTAGTGGTGACCGGAGGAACGGCGTTGTCCCTCCCTCAAGGCAAGTCTTATCATATCCGCTGCACCTACTTGCACACATAACTCTCACCGCCTGCATTTGGATGCTGTGCAAGGCATGCCTGCCGCCATCTGACGATATCTGCAGCGTATGCGGCAGTAAAATGCCATGATGCACAGCCAGCAGCAACGGGAATGGCGCATGTCTACTGGCATCCGCCATCTCAGTTTCGGAGGGAATGCATGGAACATCTCATAGCGCAACCATTATCAGCGTATCGATACATTCTGCTTCAATGCCTGATGAGCGGACGATTGTCGCAGACATAAAGAGCTGGATCGATGTGTTGTCCTCAAAGGGATTTCGTGCCGAAGTCGAGGAGCACATCGAAGAGAAAAGAAGCGACCTTCGCGTGTTCCATAGAGACAGAATACTTTTCAACGGCGAGTTCAAGAAGCCGTCCACAATAGAAGGGAGAAACGCAAAGGCTGCTTCCCTCGTCAGAGATGCATTTGTGAAAGCTTCTGAAATGCAGCCCGTCCCGGCAAGATTCTTTGTCACGTCCAATCTGAATGAAACGGTCGTGTGGGACAATGCCGATCAGTCAAGACCACTGATGTCCAGGGATGTAACTGCTTTTAAACTCACGCCTGAAATCAGGAACGATGCTGATTTTGAGCGACAGGAACAGCGAAACGCGCTGAAGAGCATCATGCAGCAGCTCGTAGAATCTGTCTTCTCGCTTTCGAAGAGGAGGTCTGGAAGATATAAACCGTTAGGCGAAAGTTTCATCGATGGCTTGAACTCGCATCTGAATGCTGCAGTCTTTGCCGCCAAACGGCATATACCCGACGATCGTCTCAGAAAATGGTGGCGTGAACAGGGTTATCTTCTGCCGACGGATGGAATCACCGACGAACACAGGGAGCGAATGGCCCGTTACAGCTTGTATGTTCTTGCGAACAGAGTGGTGTTCTACTATGTTCTGAAGAGGACATTTACAGCTCTCCCGGGAATTCATGTATCCGAAGAGATATCGGGCATTTCAGAGCTTGAGCGAATAATAACTCGTGCCTTCGATGATGCCCAGGAATATTCAGGCGACTTTGAGACAGTCTATGAGAAGGGAATTGCAGATTTCATCCCTTTCAACAGCGATGACATGCTTTATCCCCTCGTTTCATTGTTGAGGTTCCTCGAAGCATACGACTTCTCAACGCTCTCCCAGGAGATACTGGGAAATCTGTATGACAGGCTAATATCGCCTGAGGAGCGGCATAACTATGGACAGTATTACACACCAATTCCTGTCGTTGACCTCATCAATGCCTTGACAATCAAAGACAAGGAGGCACGTGTTCTTGATCCAGCCTGTGGCTCAGGGACATTCCTGACAAGGGCGTTCGAGCTGAAGCTAATGCTTCGGCGTGAAGACAACAAAGAAGTCAGGGAAAAGCTGATAGAGGAACTGTTCGGCGTCGACATTGCCGATTATCCCACTCACCTGGCAACTGTGGCCCTTTCATCAAAGTTGCTTTTTGCGGATCCTGAGGTCTATCCGAGAATCGTTCACAAGGACTTTCTTGATGTGAAATCGGAGAACATTGTGCCCAGGTTCAGATTTGGGCCAAAAGCTGAGAAGACAGACACAAGGAAGCTCAGCGGCGAAGGAGTGGCGGTCGAGTTCAAACCGATTGACGCCGTTGTGAGCAACCTGCCTTACATCAGGCAGGAAGATATCTCGAACAAGGAGAAAGAACAGAAGAAGATTGAACTGTGGCTCAAGCAGTCGGGCTTTCCCTCAGGAAACGATGAAGACCTCCCGGGCAATAAGGCGGATTTCCACGTCTACTTCTGGCACTACATTCTCCCCTTCCTGAAAGAGGGTTCAAGGGTAGGGTTCTTGACCTCTGACACATGGCTCAATGTCGAGTACGGCCAGAATCTGAAGAAGTTCATCAACAAATACTTCAAGATCGTGGCAGTCATAGACAGTTCGGTTGAAAGATGGTTCGAGAA
>DAHXLZ010000157.1 GCA_027365715.1 Methanomassiliicoccales archaeon
TCACTGAGGATTTTGGCATCAACCGGTGAACCATGGGATGTGGAGAACTGGATGTGGTATTTCGACAGGGTAGGAGGAAGGAGGGCGCCGATCGTCAACCTGTCCGGCGGCACTGAGATTATAGGATGCCACCTGGCACCTCTCCCCGTTATGCCCCTGAAACCGTGCACACTTCAGGGACCGGGACTTGGGATGGATGTGGACGTTTTTGACGATGCGGGCAGAAGTGTGCGCGGTGAAGTAGGCTACCTCGTCTGCAAGAAACCTGTTCCATCGATGACCAAAGGCTTCTGGAACGACCGCGAGAGGTATATTGAAACATACTGGTCCAGGTTCCCCGGTATCTGGTACCACGGTGACTGGGCGAGTGTCGACAGCGACGGATTCTGGTTCCTTCACGGCAGGGCGGACGATGTGATAAAAGTGGCAGGAAAAAGGCTGGGCCCGTCCGAAGTTGAAACCCTGCTCATGCAGGACGGCGATGTTGCCGAGGCAGCCGCTGTAGGTGTGCCTGATGAATTCAAGGGGGAGGCCCTCGCCTGCTTTGTGGTGCCAAGGCATTTTCCCTGCAGGGAGACGATGAAATCCGACCTTAAAATGGCTGTTTCGCAGGGTCTCGGCAGGGCATTCGCGCCAAAGGAGGTTTATGTGGTGTCCGCGCTTCCCAAAACAAGATCGGGCAAGATTTCAAGGGGCCTCATACGGGCAATGTTTGCGACACAGTCAGCCAGGAGACCCGATACCTCTTCCATAGAGAATCCTGAAGTGCTGGAAGAATTAAGAAAACTGGCAGAACAGTCAGACAACTGATGTGCCGGAACCATGCGGACGTCTTCGCTCAGCTTCAAGTTTCAGAAGCTTCCTCTTCGTCATCAGCCCGCCGTAAGCTGAAAATCCTCCCGGACTTTTAGAGGACACCACTCTGTGGCATGGAACGAGCAACAGCAGGCAGTTTGCAGCCACGGCACCACCGACAGCCCTTGCACCTCCCGGCACGCCCACTCCTGATGCAATCTGTGCATATGTCCTGACTTCGCCGGCAGGTATTCGCCGCAGCTCATTCCAGACTCGAATCTGAAAAGGAGTTCCATTCATTTCCACCTCAATTTTCGAAACGTCGCCTTTTCCGGAGTCCAGATTGTCAATTATTTTCCGGAGTTCAGGGCTCCCGGTCAGAGGATGCTCAGGTTCGGGTGACAGTGAAACGCCAACTACACACGCCTTCTTTTCAACGATGTTTACAAACAGTGAAAGTGCTCTGCTGTAACCCGAGTGAAACGCGAGTTTCCCGTCTTTGTCGTTCATGATGCCTGTAATAAGACTTCTGGTAAATGTTTGTTCCGATCGGGTTGCCGGCTTAATGCCGCCGGACTCCATCAATATCTGCACATCCGATTCCTGTTCAATTCATTGCTTGGGCGGATGCACAACATGTTCAGGCAAACTGCCATTCCTCATTGAGTAATTTGTCTTCAGCGCCCAGGGAAATATGTTGATGTCCTCCTTTCTGAAATGTTCCGACATAAGCCTGTCAAGTCTTTCCAGCAATTCGGCGGACATTTGCCTGTCAGCCGTAATGCTCACGTCGAGTTCCCGCAGCAAATCCATGATGTCGACATGTTCCTGAAAAACCTCTATCGCATCTCTTGAGCCTTCTTTCCCGTATGCCTTTATCAGAATGCGCAACACGCCGGATTCTTCATCAAGCATATGCTGAAGGAGCTCTTCCTTCAGCTTTCGCAGCCTATCCTGTATGTCTGAACTTTCCTCAATCCCGAGATTGCCATCCATCTCTTTCATCACGTTCATCACATCAGTGTGCTCCTTCTCCAGCACTGAAATCAGGTCTTCGAATTCCAGATCCCTCGGTCTCATTCTCACATCACTCCAAATTCTGTATTTTGCAAGTGCTTAACAGCTATTTCAGGCTGAACCCTGAGCCTTCAGGGATTTGTTCAACAGTTGGCTAAACTGGATAGTGACGGGTAGTCATCCCTTAAGTATTCGGGCAAAAACTCATTTTCAAATCCGACTGTCCTCACTCCATGACTGAAAAGAAAGTGAATCCAAGGTTTATCGAGCCCGGCAATGAGGTTCAAGTCTCTGAACAGGGAGAAGAAACAAAATCCATCGATGTGAGGACGTTATCGCCATCTTCCAGACATGCAGCAGTCCTCAAAGTTTTCGAGTCGATGAAGGCCGGGGAAACACTCCTCGTAATAAATGACCATGAACCGGTGCATCTTTTCCAGTATATGAGACACGAAAGGCAGGACTTTGATTCGCCTCAATACAGGTCTTACAGCAAGGGGGACAGAGAGTGGGTTGGTGTATTCCGGAAGAAGG
>DAHXLZ010000160.1 GCA_027365715.1 Methanomassiliicoccales archaeon
TCTTCTTCCGCCGCATGAATGACAGTCCTCAGCGCCTTCATTTGCATTTACGATTGAGCTTGCACCGCCGGCAATAACAGAAATAACAGTGCCTCGTGGTATGCCAAATGTCGGCACGCATTCCGCAGCATCAAGAAATCCCAGCCTTCCGGCTGTTCCCGCGCCAACGTATATCAGCCTCCCGCCCGCTGCGATCGATTTCGCAACCGCATTTGCTGTTTTTGTGATATCGGGCAGCGCTTTCTCCACGAGGTGCGGAACTTTCCTGTCCTCTTCATTTATGACTCTCAGAATAGATTCTGTGTCAAGCGTATCGAGAGCCTTGAATCTCTTTGATATTTCTTCTGTTTCCAGATGGGAATATTCACTTTCAAATTCCATCATCGGTCATCACTCGTAAAGAAAACATGAGACTTCATGTTCATTATCAATGCTGTAGACCGGCGGCTCAGTGATCCTGCACCGATCCATGACAAATTTGCATCTCGAAGCGAATCTGCATCCGCTTGCCGAATAACTTTCCTCATTAGGCCCTCCGGCATCATCAACCGACAGGAACGAGCCAGCTCTTTCAGGATCGGGGACTGGAACAGACTCTATAAGCAGCATGGTGTAAGGGTGTTTCGGATTCCCGATTACGTCTTCCGTCTTCCCCTGCTCCACTATTCTGCCTCGGAAGAATATCAGCATCCTGTCTCCCATAAATCTGGCACTGGATATGTCATGTGTTATGAAGAGAAAAGATGCGCCTCCCTCGCGGGAGAGTTTTTTCATCCTGTTCAGCATCTCCGCCCTCAGTGAAACATCCAGCATTGAGACTGGTTCGTCTGCAACTATGAATTCGGGCTTCAGTATCATTGCACGGGCGATTGAAATCCGCTGTCTCTGTCCTCCGCTGAGCTCAACAGGGAGTTTGTACATGAACTGCGCTGCGGGTTTAAGCCCCATCATCTCCAGATGATCGGATACAATCTCCTCCTTCTCTTTTCTTGACATGTTTTTTTCAAAAATATTCAGTGGTTTCGAGACACTCGCAAAAACAGAGAACAGAGGGTTGAGCGAATCATACGGATCCTGCAAAATCATCTGCACATTTTTCCTGAATGAAATCATCTCGGCCCTGTGCATTTCAAAGATGTTCTTACCTCTAAAAAGGACTTCACCGGACGTTGGGTCAAGCAGCCTCACCATCAGTCTTCCAAGCGTTGTCTTGCCGCTTCCACTCTCCCCTACCACTGAAACTATTTCATTGGAACCTATTTCGAACGATGCTCCTGCAACAGCTTCGATCTGACGCCTGCCTCCTAACCTGTTCAGTATGCTTCCGGAATGACCGAATACTTTCCGGAGCTCTCTCACTTCAACGAGTTTTTCCATCAAACGTCATCTCCGCATTATGGCACGAAACTAGATGTGATTTGCCGATTTCTCTCAGTCCCGGCATCTCTCTGGTGCACACTTCTGTTGCCATGTAACATCTTGGTGCAAACGGGCATCCTTTTATCTCACCGGAAAGGTCCGGAGGAGAACCATGTATCTCCACAAGTTCTGCCTGCTTCTCATCAACCCTTGGTATGGTGGACATCAGTCCCTTTGTGTACGGGTGCAGCGGGCTCTTGAAAAGTGTTTTCACATCGCCGATTTCAACAATCGATCCTGCATACATTACTGCAACCCTGTCGGCTATTGAGGCCAGCAGAGAAATGTCATGTGTTATGAATATTATCGAAAGATTGAGCTTTTCCTTCGTATCCATCAGCAGCTTCAGTATTTTTCTCTGCACCACGACATCAAGTGCGGTGGTAGGCTCATCTGCAATAACCAGTTCGGGGCTGCAGACGAGCGCCATCGCTATGGCGACTCTCTGCCTCATCCCTCCGCTGAGTTCGTGAGGATAGTTCAGCCGAATCGAACTATCCAGGTGGACAAGGTCAAGATATGACATTGTGTTGCTCTTGATTGTATCCTCATTGTATCCGTGCCAGAACATTGCATCGGCAAATTGATCCCCGATTCTTGCCACCGGGTTCAATGCATTCATCGATCCCTGGAACACCACTGAAACGTGTTTCCATCTGAGTCTTCTCAACTCCTTCTCAGACAGTTTAAGTATGTCAATACTTGTCCCCAGAGTGCTGTCTTCTGCATTGAAAATCATTTTTTCCGCGGAAATGTCCGTTGATTTTGGAAGAAGCCTCAAGAGAGACATGCCAAATGTTGATTTGCCACAGCCGCTTTCTCCAACCAGCCCGATGACTTCTCCTTTCCTGATGGAAATGGAAAGGTTTCTGACGGCATGAATCGTCCTGTTTTTTGCCCTGTATTTGATGTTCAGTTTCGAAACTTCAAGGAGTTGCAATTGAAATCACCGCGTTTTCATATCAAGTGTTGTCTCGGCAATTCCATTTGCCAGCATGTTCAAACCCATTCCCAGCACACCAATTGCTATGCCCGGCGGTATTATCCACCACCATGCACTTTGAATCGCCGCATCTTCCACCTGTGCCCAGTAGAGCATCGTGCCCCAGTTGATTGAATTCACGTTTCCGAGACCGAAGAAGGCGAGGCCAGCCTGGGCGATTATGGCACCTATTACGAGAAATATCATGTTTATGAAAATGATGGGCGCCATGTTCGGAAATATATCCTTGAACATGATGCTCAAATTACCGGATCCTGAGAGCTTCGAAACTGCAACGTATCCTCTTTCCTTCAGTGTCAGTACCTGTGATCGGACCACCCTGGACATGAACGGCCAGGAAAGTAATGAAAGTATCAGTATGGTTGATGTGTTCGTAGGTGGAAGGTATGCACTGAGTATTACCAGCAGAGGGAAGGCTGGAATCACAAGTAGCATGTCAACAAAACGCATCAGCACGTCATCTGTATATTTACCGAGATATCCTGCTGTCAGGCCCACGGAGATTCCAATACTGCTCGAAAATAGCGCTACGAAAAAGCCGACCTTCAACGATGTTGAAGTGCCTATTACAAACCATGAGAAAACGTCCTGGCCAAGGTAGTTGGTTCCCAGCAGGTGTTGCGCGGAAGGCGGACTCCAGGGAGCTCCCGACTGAGCTATGGGGTTGAATGGTGCAATGAACTTCCCGAATATTCCAAGGGTTGCAAAGAAAACCACAATAGCCAGGCCAAACAAAAACTTCTTGTTGTGTGTCAGCGACAGAAACGGGCGTATGAGCCTCCTTGCATAGCGGATTGCAGGTGACATCTGTGTATGATCAGTTGACGTGTTCAAGTTAAATTCACTCTCGGATCAATGAATGTATAGATGATGTCTACAAGGAAATTGGCAAATATGACACACAGGCTTATGATCAGGAAAATGCCCTGCATAAGTGGATAATCTTCACTCTGAATCGCAGAGAATAGCGTGTATCCAAGTCCGGGATATGCATAAAGATATTCCACCATGAGCGCACCGCTGACAACATATCCCAGCGCGATTCCAACATGGGTGGTCACAGGCAGTATTGCGTTCCTCGCGGCATATTTATTTTTTATTACGTGGTTTGGCAGTCCCTTGGCAAAAGCAGTCTGAATGTAATCTTCATGCATTACAGTGATCATTGTGTTACGCATTTGCAGAGCGTAGCCGGGCATCAGCGCGATCACCAGTGTAGAGATGGGGAGAACCGCATGATACAGGACATCGGCTATGAACGCAAAGACATTGTTGTACGTGACACCCTGCGATACTGCGTGCGCGACTGGAAAAATCGTGATGTCCACAGCAAAGAAAATCAGAAGTATGATGCCTATCCAGAAATAAGGGATGGATGATATCAGCATGCCTGCAGACGAGATCAGTGAATCAGGGAGGGTCCCTTTCCTCCAGGCAAGAAAAATCCCTAGTGGTATGCCAAGAAGGGCTGCAATTATTGTCCCCGATCCTGCCAGAAAAAGTGTCCATGGCAGTCTCTGCATTATTACTGAAACAACGCTCTGTGGATAGTAATAAAATGAAATGCCGAGGTTACCATGGACCAGTTCTATCAGGTATCGGTAATACTGGTAGAGCAAATTCGGATTGTTGAGTCCAAATTCAAGTGTCAGTCGCCGCACCACGACAGGATTGCCTATCTGTCCGCCTCCGCCTCCAAACAGGCTTGTCATTACCGGGTTACCGGGTATGATCCTCGGGAGGAAGAAATTCAACGTGATTGCGCCATAGGCAATGATGGCCATGTTAATCATGCGTCTGATCAGATAGCGCTTGCCTATCAACTCTTTTTTACTCCCTTTGCTTACAACGAACGAATAAATTTGACGGTAAAGTGTTTGTTGCCTGAAGTCAGAAAGACTATTTGTTATGTCTTTCCTTCAGCCGCTTCCTTCTTGTATAGAATACTGCGGCGATGACTCCGCCAATCACCACTATTATTATTCCTCCGCCAATGTAGGGCAGGTAATTCGGACTCGTCTGGTTTACATATTGCAGTACATCAATGTGTTCTACACTTATCATCCAGGCGATGTTGTAGCTCGGTGTGTTGTCCCTGATTGTCTGGTTGTTGTAGCTGAAGAATGTTGGAGGATCGGAGGTCATTGCGAGCGGGACCTGAGACGCGATTATTTGCTGCACGCTGTCAAGCAGCTGAGTAACTTTCGTAGTGTTGGCAGTGGATGCTGCCTCGCTAAGCAGGTTATTGACGGTTGTATTGTTGTACCGCTCCACATTCCATCCATGATTCCATGCAAAACCGCCTATCGGAGCTGAGGACTTGTTTGAGAACAGCGAAGAGAGGACACTCCATGGGTTTGGTGCGTATCCGGTATATCCGAAGTAAGTGATCTGAAATTTGCCATAGCCCGTATTGGAACTCCACTGCGCGAATGAATTTGAGACATATGTTGTCTTGATTCCGAAGGCTGTCAGATTGTTGGCGATTAAGTTGCCAGCAGTCACCCAGTCCGCAAGTGGCGGCTCTATCAGTGTGACTGTCACCTGTGTGCCGTTGGGGTAGTACCATTGTCCGCCGCTCTGCGTGAATCCTCCATCTTTCATCATCACAGCTGCCTGTGTGAGGTTGTAGTGATAGAACGGCAGTCCGGAAGGTATCTGACTCTTATACAAGGCAGGAAGAGCTCCGTATGAACCAGTCAGGCCTGCACCTGCAAGAGCAAGGAGATTCAGATTCGTTTTGTTTATGACATACGCGACGGCCTTCCTGGCAAATGTGTTGTTAAATGGTGCGATCGCATTGTTCATCCATGCAAAAAACTCGTATGTTGATGGGGCGCTGACACTGCGTATGAATGGTATTTTTGCAAACAGTGCCCTGTCAGTATATGGTCCCCAGAACGCATCAATTGTCTTGCTTTCAAGCGCAGCAGTTGCGTCGGAAGTGGTCTTGAAGTATTCCCATACCAGCTTTGCATAAGACGGAGCCCCCTTGAAGAAATGTTTGTTTGTCTGGAATACAGAACCTGCTGTCGTTGACATGCTCGTGAGCATTACAGGACCATCTGTTATCAGGTTGGTTGCGGAATATGATCCGGACGTTATGTTCGTTGCGTAGTTTGTAAAGCTGGAGAGATTCGAGGTGTATGGGCTGTTTCCCCACGCAGCCGGAATTATCGGCTCTGTTCCAATTTCATAAATCAGCGGACTGTAGAATGACTTGAGATTGAATGTGATGGTATATTTGTTCACAACAGAAATGCTCTGTATGTATGTGCTGTATGAATTAAAATCGATGCTTGGTGTGTTGATGAGTGACTGAAAAGTGTAATTGACATCTGCTGTTGTAACAGGTTGTCCATTGGACCATACTGCATTGTGTACAAGATTGAAGGTAAGTGTGAGGCCGTTATTCGTCATATTGTAAGATTGCGAAAGCCATGGTATGACGCCGCCATTCGTGCCTGGATAGAGAAGAGAACTGTACAGGAGTGCATCAATGTCTCCGGCCATGCTCGTCGCAGTGAGTGGATTCAGGTTGGTCAGAGTCCCCTGAATGGAACCGAAGATGAATGTTCCATTCGGATTTACCTTTGCAACCTGTGTCGCAGAAGCAACACCTATGAAACTTCCACCTACTGCGCCGGCAATCATCAGAAAAGACGCTGTCAACGCAAATGCAATTAATGCTTTGCGTGCTAAAAATGTGCCTTTTTTTGAGCTCATAATTCAGGGGTAATGAAAATGATCTATAAATCCATGATTATTATTGTCATGGCGATCATAAAACACCATCTTTGTTTTCATCCTGTTGCAAAAAAAGTTTCAGTCACTGGATCGCGTGACTGTTCAATGCATCAGTTAGAACCGCCAGGTGGATTGTCGAATTGATCTGAAATTTTTCATTATGATTTGCACTATCGGATTTATTCTGTTTCATTGTTCAGTTCAACGAATTGCTTGCTTAACGGAGCGAATGCTAAAAAGAGGCAGAATATGGAAACCGTGTTTCTTTGTTCCCCTCTGCTATTTTAAAAGCCATGGCCGGCGACTGTGCGGTGCGATTGATTAATATAGTGCCAAGAAATCACATGCTCGCAATCCCATGAACAAAAAAATCATGTCTTTGTTGATAGCTGTGTTGCTGTCGTCGAGTATTTTCTTTGTTGCTGTGCCAGGGTCAAGCAGGGCTTCTTCAACCCCTGTGACGTTGACTGTCGGCATAGTCTCGCCGGGAGCAATTACAAATCTGAATCCGTGGGTGGCCGGCGGTCAATCCGCGATCACTACAGATCAGCTGCGTGGGCTTTACTACCTGACGCTTCTGCTTCAGGCGCCAAATGGAACGCTGATGCCACAGCTTGCACAGTCGTGGTCTGCCAATGCAAATGCATCGGTTTATACATTCAACCTGAGGCCCAATCTCAAGTGGTCTGATGGAACACCGCTCACTGCCAGCGACGTAGTCTACTCGTTTAATATTCTCAAGCAGCACCCGCTGTTTGACACTCTCAACGGCTTTGTGATAGCATCCCTTCTGCAGAATGTTACTGCAGTCAGCACGACCACAGTGAAATTCACTCTGACGCATCCATTCTCTCCGTTTCTGGATTATGCGGCACTCGGCAAGTACATAGTGCCTGAGCATGTATTTTCAACGATATCAAACATCTCCGCATATTCCGGTTCATCATCTCCTGTCGGAGACGGTCCCTATATGCTCGTGAACTGGACTGCCGGAGCCACAGTTCTCCATTACAGGGCCAACCCATACTTCTACATGGGAAAGCCAAAGATTGAAAATCTTGCAATCGAACTCCTTTCACCTACTGCAAATATCCCTGCGCTGTTGCAGACAGGCACGTTAACTCTTGCACAACCGGCACCGAGTCAGGTTGCCGCACTGAAAGGCGTGAGTCACACAGGCATCTCCCTTTCGCCCGGAATTTCTATTGTTGGCACGTATTTCGATCCGGCAGGTCTGTTCATGTTTGACGATGCTCTTTATCCGTACAACGTTACGGCTGTTAGACAGGCCATCTCTTTCGGCATAAACAGGACACAGATAGTGCAGTTAGCGCTGAACGGTTATGGAACACCGGGTAACCAGGGTCAGCTGCCGCCTTCGCTCTCGCAGTGGATACCGCCTAACCTTCCCAACTACACATTCAATCCGGGCAAGGCCAGATCCATGCTGCTTGCTATAGGCTTTAAGAACGGCAGCAACGGTTTCCTCACCTTCCCCAACGGCACCGCCTGGACACCGCAGATAATGGATGTTGGCGGTACGGCGAGCAGTATTGTCAGCGTTATTGTGCAGAATCTTCATGCTGCCGGCATTGATGCCTCCGAATCTGTTGTTACGATAGGCTCAATTGTGAAGGGACTGGAATACGGAACCTTCGACATGATACTGCTTGGAACTAGCAGGCCGCCCATTCCAGACTTCGTACTCGGTGTCTTTGTCACAAACTCAGTTACACCGGTGGGAACACAGGAACTCGACTACCATGGATGGGCCAGATGGTCCAATCAGACTGTCTGGAACGATCTCAGCCAGGCGAGGAATGTCAGTGGCTTCAGTCAGCAGTACCAGCTCTATTCCAACGCTCAGCAGATCATGGCGACGCAAGTGCCACTGATTGTTCTGTATTACGGGCAGAACATTTGGGCATACTCCAATGCAACGATCAGCGGCTGGGGACCGGCTGCTCAGGGATATCAGTTCCCGCAGGCACCGCTGCTGATGAGTCTGCACGGACCGGCTACAGTCTCTACTTCAAGCAATGGATTGGTGTATGCTGCAGCAGGACTGATTGTCGTACTGGCAGTCATCGCTATCGCAGTTTACGTGGTAAGGAAGCGGCAAAGGTAGGTTCAGTTGGGCCTGTCTGTGCGTTTCCTGGTACGGCGTGGTCTGTACGCCGTACTGACTTTTTTCATTGCACTGGTAATGATATTCATAATACCGCGGCTGATCGCAGTCAATCCGGTGGAGATTATAGCGGCATCACAGCAGCTTCCACCCTCGGCCATCAGGCAGCTGACGGCGGAGTTCGGCCTCAACAAGCCTCTCTACATTCAGTTCCTGCTGTATTTGAAAAACGTAGTTTTCACGTTCCCGCCAAATCTCGGTTTCTCTTATGAGTACTATCCACAATCTGTCTGGTCGCTGCTCGTTATCTCGCTTCCTTGGACTCTCTTCCTTGTAGGAAGTTCGGTGGCAATCTCGGCATTTGCAGGAACAATGGCTGGTCTGTATGCAGGAATGAACCGCGGCAGCATGCTCGACAGGTTTCTCACGTACACTGCAATGACAACGCAGTCTATGCCGTACTTCTGGATAGCAATAATATTCCAGATAATGCTCGCAGTTGTCTTCAGGATATTCCCGATAGGCGGTTCAGTGTCTATAACTGATACAAGCCCCGTTTTTTCATTAGTTTACATTCAGGATGTGCTCTATCACGCGATGCTTCCCATGATTACCATTGTGGTTGCAACAACGCCTGTTTACGCAATCATAATGAGGAACACTCTGGCCGACATAATACGCGAAGATTACATGATTGCCGGAGAGGCGAAAGGACTGCGAAAGTCCCGCCTTTACTACAAATACGGTCTGCGCAACGGCATTCTTCCTATTGTGAGCCTTATCGCAGTTCACTTCGGTTATGTTGTCGGCGGCGCCCTGCTTGTTGAGATTGTATTCAGCTATCCGGGAGTCGGTACACTTCTCTTCAACGCGATTCTGTCACACGACTACCCGCTGATACAGGGTGTATTCTACATACTGGGCATCACCGTAATCGGTGCCAATTTCATCGCCGATGTAATTTATTCTTACATCGACCCGAGGATTAGATACTCATGAATGTGCAGAGGTTTAAGCTGGACAGGCTCTTCAGAACGGAGTCCGGAACAGACACCTTCCTGAAGAAACTGCTCAACAGCAGGGGTGGAATGACGGGCCTCATAATACTCGCGGCTTTATCACTTACTGCACTGCTCTCTTCTTTCATCGCTCCCTATTCTCCTTATGTCATTATAGCAAAGCCATACCTGCAACCCAGTTCCAGCCATCTCTTTGGCACAGACGGTCTTGGCAGAGACATTTTCAGTCAGATGATTTACGGAACAAGCCTGTCTCTGGAGATTGGCTTCGTTTCGGCCATCGGTATCACAACGATAGGCACACTCGTGGGCATAGTATCGGGATACATCGGCTCGTTCGTCGATGAGGTACTTATGAGATTTGTGGACGTTATGCTCGTCATACCGTCAATTGCATTCATGATTTTCGTTTCGTCAATAATGGGCCCGGGTGTTATTACCGTTCTAGTCGTAATCATCGTTTTTGGATGGCCGCCGATGTCCAGAATGATACGATCTCAGGTGCTCTCTCTCAAAAAGAGGGGTTTTGTAGAGAGTGCCATCGTCAGCGGCTCTTCTAAACTGTTCATACTCTTCAGGATGATACTGCCAAACATTACTTCACTCATACTGGCCAATGCGCTGCTCGCTGTGATATATGCAATAATTGCTGATGCCTCACTGGCTTTCATCGGCCTTGCAAGCACCACCAGCTACAGCTGGGGAACCGTTCTTTACAATGCCCAGGTTGAGGGCGCGATATATCATAACGGCATACTGTGGATTACGCTTCCCGGAGTGGCCATTGCAGTTACCGGAGTAGCAATGACTCTTCTGGCCAGGGCGATGGGCGATATCACAGATCCGCGTTACTCCACGGAGGGCAGGTGATACACATGATTCTCGCAGAGATTCAGGCACTTTCTGTCACTTTCGCTTCAAAGAAGGGACCGGTCAGGGCAGTTGACGCTGTGGATCTGAGTATAGATGAAGGATCGATATTCGGCATTGCTGGAGAATCCGGATGCGGTAAAACAACTATCGGGCTGTCTCTGCTCGGTATGATCCGCGAACCCGGACGCGTGGATGGTAAGATTACAGTCGGCGGCAAGGATGTCACAGCCCTCCGTGGGGAAGAGCGCAGACTCTTCAGATGGAAGGAAGTATCTATGGTATTCCAGGGTGCGATGAACAGCCTGAATCCTGTCAGCAATGTTGGTGATCAGATAACGGAGGTTATCCTTGACCATACAGGCAGCACACGTAAAGAGGCAATGGAACTGGCAGAAGGTCTTCTCCGGAAAGTCAGGCTCCCTTCAGATATTCTTCGTCGCTATCCGCACCAGCTGAGTGGCGGCCAGAAACAGCGTGTGGTGATAGCAATGGCCATTGCACTCAATCCACGCCTCATTATAGCTGACGAACCCACAACTGCACTTGATGTTGTATCACAGGAACACATACTGCGGCTGCTCAAGGAGGTCGTTAAAGCATCAAACACGACTGTCGTGATAATATCGCACGACCTTTCGCTCATAGCCGACATGTGTGATTATCTGGCAGTCATGTATCTTGGCAGAGTTGTCGAATCCGGAAGGGCGCGAGACATCCTGGCGGCGCCGGCTCATCCCTACACCATGGCTCTTCTCGAATCTAACATAACGCTTGACAGGAGAGGGAAGAAGGTTGAATCAATTCCCGGATACCCGCCTTCACCGATTAATCTTCCACGCAACTGCAGGTTCAGCGGCAGATGTGCATTCGCAACCAGCGAATGTTTTGAGTCCGATCCGCCTGCTTCAAAACTGGATGACGGGAGGACAGTGTACTGCTACCATCCGAGGTATGGAAATGACGCAAAATGATAAAGTCGCGATGAGCAGCGTATCAGTCAGATTCACATCCGGAGGAAGAGTTGTACCGGCACTGGACGACCTTACGATCTCTTTCCGGCTCTCTGAAATGGTTTCAGTAGTCGGCGAGAGCGGCGCCGGAAAAACAACCTTCGGGCGGGCCCTGATCGGCCTTGCCCGGCCCGACTCCGGTACCGTCCTGTTCAACGATAATGATATTCACAGCATGAGGAAAAAGGAGCTGAGGGATTTCAGAAAACATCTTCAGGTAGTTTTTCAGGATCCGTACGACGCAATGAATCCCAGACACATCGTTCTTGATTATCTGTCAATGCCTCTTCGATTTATTTCCGGTATATCGTCAAGGGCGGAGCTCAGGGCTTCATGCGAGGGTCTGCTGGATATGGTCGGCCTGGAGAGAGAGTTTCTGTCTAAGTATCCGCACCAGCTGAGCGGCGGCCAGAAACAGCGTATTGCAATAGCAAGGGCACTTGCCACAGAACCCAGCTTCATAGTCGCAGATGAGCCGACAAGCATGCTGGATGCATCGGCTGCTGCAGGCGTTCTGAATCTGCTCAGGGGCCTTGCGCTGAAAAGGGGAATGGGATATCTGCTAATAACACACAACATGGGTGTGGCAGCCTACGCTTCTGACAGGATAGTTGTAATGTACTCTGGCAAGGTTGTTGAAGATGCCGCAACGGAAGACATCATAACATCTCCAAGACATCCTTACACTTCAGTGCTGATAAGCCATGCACCTCTGTCGCGTAACTCGGGGCGGAAACTGCTTCCTGAACGTTCTGGCTCAGACGTTGATCCAGATGCTATGGATCCGTGGAAACTGGGTGGCTGCAGGTACTTTGCCAGGTGCCCCAAAGGAACTGATAAATGCAAACAGTCATTCCCGGATCTGTCAGCTGGAGCCGAAGGAAGAAAAGTCGCATGCTGGCATCCGCTGGAGAATGACGATCTGCAGGCGATCGCTGAATAATATTCAGACTGTGTCAGCGGCACTGGCTGCAAATGAATGAAATTCACTTCTCATCCTGTTCACATCCTCCATCTTTCCTCCGACCGCATCGTTGTTCATGAGGAGTATTGAAACAAGCCGCCTTTCGATATCCATCCAGACGGATGTTCCGGTGTGCCCGGTATGGCCAAACACAATACCGCGTCTCACCGGATAGCCGTCGTCACCCCTGACGCGTACCATGAAACCAAGGCCATAGTGTATGCCAAAGAGTTCTGAGACTGGCCTGATCATCTTCCTTATGCTTGACTGCCTCAGCAGTATTCCCTTCCCTTCAACACAGTCATCGAGGATCGCTGATGCAAACAGAGACAGTTCTCCTAGGCTGGAGAACAGACCGGCGTGTCCGGCGACGCCGTCCATTCTCGCAACGACTTCGTTGTGCGTTTCGCAGATCAACTCCATTTTCCTGATGGGTGAATATCCCGTGGATGCGCAACACCAGCTTCTGTCCGGATTATACAGTGTGGAATCAAGACCAAGCGGCACAGTGATTTTTTCCCTGACGAGCTCATCCTCTCTCTTTCCGTAAATCGTTTCTATTATCTCCCCCAGAATCATGAAACCGAGATCGCTGTAGACCGGAATCCCACGGCGTTCAAGATCTACTGAGTTGAGGACACGCAGAACAGAGGCTCTTGATGCACATCTCTTCATCGAATTTCTTAATGGCGGGAGTCCCGATGTGTGTGACAGCAATTCCAGAATATTCGCGCTGCGAAGGTCTGTCTTCTTCACACCTGAGATGATATTTCCGATCGTGTCATTGAGGCTGAGGAGTCCTTTTTCACAGGCTTGCATCACAATAATCGCTGTGAACATTTTTGTAATCGATGCAAGGTCGAAAAGGCAGTCACGTGTCAGCTTCTTTTTTCCCGTCTGCGTTGTGGTTCCGACAAATTCTTCGAATATCATCCTGCCGTTTCTCCAGACACCAGCTGCGGCGCATGAATGCGTCCGGCCCATTCCATTTTTCAGCAAATCCTGCAGTGTGCTGGCTATCTGTCTCATATAATCATGCGCCGTAACGCCTCTTTCTCGGCTTATTCATCCTGCCATCTGAGCGGTTCATATTCCCCTCCGTCTGAGCAAACGAGGATGTGCCTTCCTTTCTTTCGCGTAGTCGCTATGAGTGTCGTTCCAAAACCCGGGACGGAAGCAACTTTCTTTCTCAATATCAGTGCATCGCTGTGATATTCCAGCAATTTGTAATCGGCTGTTTCTGAAATCGTTTTCACTCCATTGAGATACATTGGTATTTTAACTTCTCCCATGCTCTTCTCCGGGTTGAATGTGAACGACAGCTTCTTCATCGGCTTTCCCCTCACAAGTATTGAAAGTCCCTTGACCTCACCGTCGGATGAAAAGCTCCAGGAAACTTTCCGGTTCCCGGCAGAGTAGAGGTCGCCGCCGTACTTCACAGT
>DAHXLZ010000163.1 GCA_027365715.1 Methanomassiliicoccales archaeon
CGCCAATATAGCACACTCCGAGATAAACGGCACACACCTTGTTTACAAGATTGAGAAAGACTGGAAGATCAATCCAAAGGGCACGCAGAAAGGGATAAAGCGCCTCTACCAGAAGTACAGGGGACATGAGGATTTCAACCCGTATGCATCTGCCGGTGAGATGCTCAACTTCCTGTATGACAGGGGTGAGAATGAGGCAGTGGGCGCATACTTCAGGAACCTGAGGATGGAATACGCCGCCGCCCATCCCGAAGAGTGCAAACACGAGTGCGGAGAGAGAAGCGGAAAGACGGAGGGGCAGTTCGGCGTGAGCAAGTCGCACACACTGCTCGACTCCAGGCCGGTGAAACGTGGAAGGAAGGCATTCGATCGCACGTGCCACTTCACCTTCACCGCCGGTCAATTCGCAGCCGTGATCAGGGCACAGCACTGTGTCAGGCTGCATCCCGGCTGCCTGACTTACATCACAGCGTAACGTAATGAGAATCGGTACGGGTATGCCAGTCAGCAGCCGTGAGGCACGACCGGAATCGTGCAAACACAAAGGAAACGCCTCTTTCCTGCTGTTTTCACAGTAAATCTGCACCGTAATAGCAATCCTAAGGACGGCAGTCTGATGGAACATGTGAAAAATCGCACATTCACACTATCGAATAAAGATGGAATCCGCCGTTTCTCTTTTTACCCTTACAGGACGGTTTGAATCTTTGCGAATTAATTTATACTTCCTGATTAGTAAAGCCACTCATGTTGGATAGTGATGCGAACACTGCAAAAACCCTGACGCTTGTCGCGATAATATTACAGGTTGTTTTCTTCATCATAGGTATTTTTGCAATTGTAGCACTTGCGGCTTTAACCATCGGCCCTGGCATTACAACCACGACATCAACCGGAACGACTGTAACCACCTCTCCTCCGGGCTTCGGTGTAGGCATATTCGGCGCGGTCTTTGGAGTTATTTTCCTCATCGGACTTTTGTGGATTCTGCTCGACTATTTCCTGATATACAAGAAGCTCGCAGAGGATAAGGTCGGCGAGGCTGAGACGCCGGCACTGGTTCTCGGCATCATTCAGCTGCTGTTCGGCGGAATCATAACAGGCATACTGCTCATTGTAGCATATGTAAAGATAAAGGATTCGATGAGAAACAGGGGTAATGCGGCAGTAGCAGCACCTCAGAGTCCCATGAACTGAAAATACATTCCACAAACCTCTTCCATCCTGTTCGTGCCATATCTGCAATAACGATGGAAGGGATATTATCATTCTTCGCAGTTGTGTGAAAGGATGATCACAGACATTGTTGAGGTGGAAAAGAGTGAATCGGCGAACGTCATACTTGCGCAGTCACATTTCATCAAGACGGCGGAAGACGCCTTCGAAGCCCTTGTCACTTCAGTTCCGGGCATCAGATTCGGAATAGCATTCAACGAGGGTTCCGGCCAGCGCCTCATCAGGACTGAAGGCAATGACAGAGTGCTCACGGAACTTGCTGCAAAAAACGCCGCAAAGATAGGCGCCGGTCATCTGCTTGTAATACTGATAGAAGGAGCTTTTCCAATCAACGTCATGCATTCACTGAAATCAGTCAGTGAAATCACTACAATTTACTGCGCAACAGCCAACAGACTGAGCGTTGTGGTTGGAAGGGAAGGGGAGTCGGCATCAGTGCTTGGTGTGATGGACGGGGAATCTCCGCTGGCACTGGAGACAGAGGAGAACAGAAAAGAGAGAAAAGAGTTTCTGAGAAAAATCGGATATAAACTGTGAAGGCAACTACTCCGTCAAAGAACTGATCATGCTGTCGGAGACGTTGCCGCCAGAAATTATCAGAGCAACTGACGGAGTCCTCTCGCCAACCAGCTTATCCCTGTGCCTGATCAGAGCGGCAACCGCAGACGCGCTTGCAGGCTCCATCAGAACTCTGGAGTTCTGCCACATCTCCTTCACTGCGGAAATTATTTCCGTGTCGCTGACAAGCAGAATTTTCCTGACCCGTTCTGCAAGTATGCTGACATTCAGTTTTCCGGGTGTGGAAACAGCTATTCCGTCTGCAATTGTTTCCGACGGGGAAGCCGCCGGTCTTCCGGCCTTCAGCGACTCGTACATGGATCTTGATTTTTCAGACTGCGCACCTATGATTTCCGTTCCTTCGATCCCGTCATAGGAAAGGGCAATACCGGAAATCAGGCCCCCGCCGCCGACAGGGGATACCACATAATCACATCTCGCCTGCGTCTGAACCTCGAGACCGACCGTTCCCTGCCCTGAAATTATGTCCGGATCGTCAAACGGCGGAATCATGATCAGCCCTTTGCTTTCACTCAGACGTTTCGCCTCAGTCATACGTTCATCCGATGTCAAACCGCAGAATATTGCTTCTGCACCAAGATTGCGTATAAGCTGCAACTTCGACTGGTTCACATTCTCTGGCAAAACTATGGTCGCATTCTTTCCCATTGCCCTGGCAACATAGGCGACTGCAAGACCGTGATTGCCCGACGAGGCAGTAACGACTCCTTCGCCGGAAATCCGTGCCATCTTGTTTGCAGTCCCCCTGATCTTGAACGAGTGAACCGGCTGAAACGTTTCAAGCTTCAGGTAAACGTCCGCTTTAACTTTAGACGAAAGGAAATGGTCGTAGTAAAGGGGTGTTCTGATGCAATGCCTGTAGACTATCCTGCTGGCATCAAGAACATTCTTCCTGCTCAATTTTACTGTTTTTTCTGCCACACAACCACTACCAGTCGACGCCTACTGTCCTGATACCAATTCTGGGTATAGGTGCCATTGCCCTCTTGTGACCGCTGCCTTCAACCATCGAAAATACCCTGTCGACCAGCCCGGCTTCCAGTCCTGTCTTCCTGGCTGTTTCGCCGGCCGATAAGCCGTTCTCCATCGCGAACAATATTCTGTCAAGCTGTTCATATGCTATGCCGAGCTCCTCTTCATCTGTCTGTCCTTCCCAGAGGCCAGCACTCGGTGGTTTAACCAGAAACACCTCAGGAAGTCTGAGCCGGGAGGCAAGCTGCCTCACCTCCGTTTTATAAATATCTCCGAGCGGGAGAAAATCCACAGCTCCGTCGCCAAATTTTGTGAAGTAACCAGTCAGCAGTTCGCTTTTGTTGCCGGTTCCGGCAACTCTGAGATTACGCATATTTGCGTTTGCATAAAGATATACCATCCTGACCCTTGCCTTTATGTTTCCGAGAACTTTTGCATCAGAGGCGCTGACAGCATCGGCGATGGCTGACACAGCGCCGTCAATAGGGAATCTGTGAATCCTCACACCGAGACTGGCAGCATATTCGCCAGCGTCCTTTTCATCCGTGCTTGCAGCGTCCGTGGCAGGAAGGAGCAGTGCCTCCACCCTTCCGCTTCCAAGTGCATCGCAGCACAATTTCATCACCAGTGCAGAGTCTATGCCTCCACTAAGTCCCAGGATTACTCCGCCGGCGCCGCTTCCGTCAACAGTCTCCCTGATGAAACTGACGATGACGTCATAAGTGTACTCCCTCAATGCTGGTTTCACGGTCGGGAATAGGAATGGAATATATCTAAAATTGTCGCCTCCACGGAGGACGGGCCGGAGATGTTGGAAAAACTGTACGTCACATTCGGGCGTCTGTACGCTTAGCCCAGTTCACACAAAAGCGGTCAAGCATGATTAAATACAGTTTCAAGTTTACAATGCCCCGGAGCCGCGGTGGCCCAGCCCGGTAAGGCGCGAGCCTGGAACATTTGCGACAGCAAGCTCGTGTCGCTCTGCGACTCGGGAGTTCAAATCTCCCCCTCGGCGCTTCCTGCTTTCCTGTTCAGGCGTTGCCTGAGCACGTCCTCCGCTTCGGTGAAATCGCATTCGGTCAGCCTGAACGGCTTCCACCCCTCGAGATGCCTGGCGCCCATTCGCTCATAGAAGTCTATTGCCAGGCTGTTCCAGGAGAGGACCATCCACTCAAGCCTGCCGCATTTCCTCCGTTTTGCAATGCCAATCAGTTTGAGGAACATTGCAGAACCGGCGCCAGAGCGCCTGTACTCTTCCTTCACAAAGATGTCCTCGATGTAAAGGGTCGGCATGGCGAGGAAGGTTGAATATGTCATGAAAAACACAGTGTATCCTACAGCTTCCCTGCCGCTGAACGCAATGAGAAGCTCAAACAGCTTCTCCGGACCAAATGCATGCCTCCTGATTCTCCTGAGCTGTTCCTCCCCCGGAGGTGGCAGGCGCTCATACTCTGCAAGACTCCTCACCAGGCCGGTGAACGCCGCAGCGTCTCCCCTCTCAGCCCTCCTGACTGCAATTTTACCGCCCGTCATATGAAACCTTCGCCACATTCTGCCTCAAATCAGGAACAGACAAGCCGGCATAGACCGGAATCCGGCAGGACTCAGCCGTAATGGTATGCGATACCTTTCCCGCCTTCCGGATATTTCCACTGAATGGCTCCCTTGCCTATGTGACTGCATACAATCACGCACGCACCCAGTTCCATACATCCCTCTGGATTGTATACCAGTTCACCCGCATCATCCAGTTTGTAGACCTTCGCAGGGCAAACATAGAGGCAGGGTTTCGTGTCGCAGTTCCTGCATATCGCAGTGTCGACCTTTATGAAATCGCTGGAACCGAAGTCATACGAGTCGAGGCCCGTTCTGTCCTCCACTGAAAGTCTGCGATTGGAGTCGTCGTTTCCTGGCATGCTGCTCCATTCTGCTAGGCTGACCGGTAATTTAAATTTTCAGTTATTTGCGTCTGATGCTTCCGCAGCCAAATTGCACTGAGCAGCATGCGAATCATACGCCCGCTGCATTGATGCTGTGAGGCAGGCTGTCAGACAGGTTGCGCGAGGTGGTAGGAGGACAGGATCACAGAAACGACTGTCCATGCCATCAGCCGTGCGGGGCTTATGGAAATTACATCGTCCGCAAATTTTGAAGTGTCTGAGTTGAAGTTGCCGTGCGGGAAGCCTCCGACAACCAGTGTTACGTCATCTGCACCTGAAATTCTTGAAAGGGAATAATCCCGTGTGCCCTCTCCGCTGAAAAGAACCGTCCGCGCCCTGAGTCTGGAAACCAGCCGCGGCAGAGTCATATCGTTTACAGTGGCGAGAACCTTATCCTGTGCGCCGATTCTGCCGTTCAAGAGAAGCTCTTCCATCAATCCAGTGAATCTTCCGTAATTTTTTGGAAGCCTCGTAGACGGGTCAAACTCAATCACAGAGTCATTCCGGGTATGAACAAATGTCTTCAGCCTGCCGGCGCCATTCAGACTGGAATCCAGGGCCAGAAGAAGACAGAAATGGGTTATATCCGGCCTCCCTCTTCGCTCCGAATCCTTCAGCCCTTTCATGGCAGAATGGTGCAGGCTTGAGTCAAGCAGGCACTCCTCCGCTTTCCTGTCCCTGCGGTCCGCGTTGATCCTGACGGCCGGACGGCGGGCTATCTCTTCCGGCACGAGCTCGAGCTCCGCTTCGGCAATAATAAGGTTTACCATAGCAATTCGCTCAGGAAATTATCTCTTCGAGCCTGTTTGTCGAGAAACCCAGTTTTATCTCCTGGGCAATGCGCCTTCCGGTGGAGAGCCCGGGTGCCATCATTTCCGAATAAGGAGAGCCGCTGACAAACGGGTTGGTCCCTGCTACAATCCTCGTGGATATTTCGAACACCTTTATTTCGAGCTGGTCCGTGACAATCGTTTCGAGTGCGAACGGCCCTACGAGGCCGCCGAAAAGTTCCTGTGACTTTGTCACGGTTGCCTCACCCATTTCGAACACCTTTGGGAGAAGGCTCTCTCTCACCACAACAGGATAGTTACCGGTTACGACAAATGTGGGAAAGAAGCCAAGCCGCTTCAATTCCTCCACGGAGCCGAGTTTATAGAGTTCATCGATGTTCGACTCATCCCTTCTGTCGATTGAGAGCATTTCGAGCGCTCCTCCACTCTTCATTTTATACCCGTCATTTTTCAACGGTGAAAAGAAGTAATGGAAGTAGTAACGCGTTCCCAGGACATATTCCTGTATCGTATGCTGCTGTGAGTAGTCAATCGCCATTTTGAATTCCATATAGTTCTTTGCGATGAAGGCGCCGCGTCCTCCTTTTGCACCAGAGTATTTAACGAGGACGGGTCTGTCTATCTTTCTTGCATCGCTTATCTCCTCAGGCATAACTATACCGGCCGAAGTAAGCCACTTTCTCTGTGTTGATCTGTCAGATTCCCACTTGAGCACTTCCCTGTTGCCAAAGCTTGGAACACCGAATCTGGAGAACCTGTCTGCCCCCATGTATTCCACGAATGAACCGTGCGGAACCAGAATTGCGTGTCTTCTGACGAGTTCATCCTCCAGTTCCTCAATGTCCCTGTAGTTCTTCACCCTGAGAAATTCGTCAGGTTTCGCAAGTGGATACGCGTCGTAAAATTTTGTATCCCTGTCAACAGCTATACCGAGCGTCTTGAGACCTTCCTTCTTTGCACCATGAAAAATCTGAAGGGAGGAGTGAGAACACAGCGTTGCAACCGTCACGTCGGAAACATCGTATTCATCCAGAATTTTGCTGATCTTTGGCTGAGACATAAGATTGAATTCATGGTCAGGATTTAAATGTTTCCAGACCGAAGGCAGAGCTGTAGAGTACGGGAATCATTTCCGCTATAAGCCTTTCCATTTCTCTGTTCAGCCCTCACCGGCATTCAACCACTTCCATGAACATGCCCAGGATTGATTCCGGCTGCAGCTTCCTGACGATTGCCTCCGATGACCTCTCGGCGATGGCCGTCCACAGTGCGCGCTGTGCATCCTGTTGTTATACCACACAATGAATTCATGCATTGACAGGAAGCGCCATCTGTGCCTGTCGTATTCATGCCAGAATCGTTCCACCTTTCCGTTAGCAATGGCGTTACTGTTGGGCACCATATGCAGAAGACCAGAATTCCAATACATTTACCATTGAACAGCAGATTGTATCTAATAATCACGTTACGTGGAAGGAGCAAGAATCAAGAAAAGCGCTTAATCAATGAAGGGGCAAAAGCATCTGATCCTTCTTTGCTTCTGAATTCCGGTGCATCGAATCAGTGTGCTGCAAGCATTTCAAAGGTGGTCGGAAATTTGCTGAGTTCAGATATGGCATGCATGGAATGTTCTATGTTTTCACTACAGAGAACCCTGCCTTGTCGAATTCCCCATCGAATGTTGCAAGCAAGTCCACACCATTGAGTGAAACCTGAGCGATAATGGTGCAATCGGTAAAACTGAATTTCGTTGCCTTCTGTTCACTGAACAGCTTCCATGCCAGCTCGAAAATGGCTTCATCAGCCTTCCACAACTCCACAGATTCCTTTATGAGTTCTCCAGTTCTGACAGATCTTTCCAATGATTTTGTCCTGACTAAGATCACAGTGACAGTTTCATCAAACACATAATCCGAAGTTACAGCTTTTCCGAATTTACCAGCTGCAATATCGTCGACTATCGTGACTGCCTTATCGTGATTGGAGTCACCCGACACTGCATAAGCAACCAGGAGGCTTGTGTCCAGGAAAATCAATCGCTTTCACCATACAGCGTCTTATCGATTTCCGTGCTCCAGTCGACTCTTATTTTGGTGATGATTAGTCCGTTGAGCTTGGCAAGCGCCTTAATATCGGGTCTCCCTTTTTCCTTTCGCCTGGCAAGCCAGTAGTGCATCGCCTGATTCAGCGCCTGGCCCACACGCTCATTGTCTTCCACAGCTTTCTCTTTAAATCGCCTGTAGAGTTCTTTATTAACGTTTCTGACAACCAGGCTGCTTCCTCTTCGGGATTTACTCAGATTCGCCACATGTATAACATGTATAACAAACTATTAAAACTCTCGCAGTTAGTTTTGAATGGATGATTCTGATATTGATTGATTATGCGGTCTCGAAAATGGCCAAATTGCCGCAGGTTTGCTACTCCCGAATCACAATGAGACCGCCGAATTTCACCCGGTCCGGGAACAGGCGATTTACAGGGCAGACTCCTGTTTGAGCAACGATCATCTTATGAATTGGAATAGCGGCTGTTTTTACAGTAAATCTGCACTGTAATGGCAATCCTGAAGGTGGCGGTCTGACGGCATATGTGGAAAATCGCACATTCACACTATCTAATAAAGATGGAATTCACCATTTCTTTTTTACCCTATGTACGAACAGTTCACGATGTGTTAAATATTGAAACTCAATTCCGTCATTAGAGATGCGGATGCCGAACAAACCCAAGCCCAAGGATGATGACTGGTTTGAAGCGCTGGAAGCAGAGCTCGACAGAGAGACGGCGACTATCAAGAACGACGTTGCGGGACTGACGAGAGCGAAGACTGAAATCAACCGGGATGCGATGCGTGATTTCTGGAAGATCTGGCTGCGCTTCAATAAATCAAACATACATTTCTCACTGAAGCCGGAGTACAGTGATTTTCTCAGATTCAGGGAATTTCCAGATGACTGGTCATTGAGAGATGATTTCAGATACGGGTCAGTCAACTCCGTAGAACTGACTGACAGGTCAACTGAAGAGGGGCGTATGGGCGACAGGCTCAAACTCTTTTATTACAATCAGGAAGGGCGCTTCTACGTCAGAATGACGTTTGAATACTTCGAAGGAGAACATTATTACAAATACAGTGGCTGGAAGAGAATATTCGGTCAGTATGTACTCTATGACGTACCTGTGGATTCGTTCCATTCACAGAAATTCCACGAGGTACTTGCAGATGCGGTGAAGGCGTGGTTCGAATCGCATCTCAGAAAAGGCAGAGACAGTTTCCTCGAACATCTGAAGGCACACTATCCCGCAGGCAATTCTTTCAGCGAGTAGGCAGGTGGAGGTTTCGGCCTCCCCCATTGATTCTTTTAAATATTTCAGCAGCACTTATCCACAAACTGAGGGTGATTTACCTGGAATCGGAAATGAATAAACATGTCGATGATATGCATGCTGCGCTCGGCGGGAAGATTGAGAAAGAGGTCCTGCAGAAGGACATTGAGCTGTACGTGAATCAGTACAGAGTGTCTATACCTTCTGCAAAGCGAAGCATTGTGAAAAAGTACGGTGGAGACCCTGATTCCCTCTCTGCAGGAGTTGAGAGGAGTCTCGCCGAAATATCCACCGGGGAGAACGGAATCGATGCCGGCGGCAGGGTGATATACGCCAATGTCAAGGAAATCGAGATCGGGGGGGCAAAACGCATACTGCTGTCCGGTCTTCTTGAAGATGCGACCGGAAGCATGCCGTTCACCATCTGGGATTACGACAAACCGGAGATCCGGAAAGGAGATATCATCTCAGTAAGAAATGCCTATACGACGTCCTACAGGGAGAGGCCGCAGCTTAATATGTCCTCACGTTCAAAGATTTTAATCAAGGAGAGGATAGAGAACTGGGCCAGAGAGCCAAAGAAAATGAAAGACATCGGCCCGAACGAAGTGGATGTCCTGGCAACAGGAAAGATAATTTCTGTGACCGCAAAGAGGATCACAAGCAATGGGCGTGAGATAGACATACACTACGGACTGATTGGTGACGAAACCAAGACGCTCAGATTCACATCATGGAAGGATTTCGGCCTCTCAAAAGGTGATGTTGTAAGAGTTTCTGGCGCTTACTCCAGAGAAAGAAATGGCGAAATCCAATTGAATCTGAGTGAGCGGACTGAAGTTGGAAAGACCTCTGACATCGAGATACCAAGCGTCGCGAGATTTGGTACCCCGAGGAAGTGCAATATCATGGAACTCAGGGAAGGAATGGGGAATGTCACCGTCACCGCCCGGATAATCAGCGTTGAAAGAAGGGAGATTGAAACACAGGGCCGGAAGAGTATTATGTTCTCAGGCACACTTGCCGATGAGACTGGTAGAATTTCCTTCACAGGCTGGAGAGATTTCCCTCACACTGAAGGGCAAAGTGTCACTGTTTCCGGTGCCTACATACGTTCCTGGAAGGGTGTGCCGCAGCTCAAGTTCGATGAAATGTCGGAGATTGTATCGGAAACGAAGGAGGTTGCAGTCCCGGCACAGGGTTCTTCCGTATTTGACATTGGCGCACTTGCTGAAAGAGGTGGAGCCATGGATGCTTCTGTCTGCGGCACAGTAATTGAGATAAGACAGGGCACGGGGTTCCTGTTCAGGTGTCCGCAATGCAGCAGGGCAACTAAACTGGGAGAGTGCATTACTCACGGACAGGTGGAGGGAGTGCCGGATTTCAGAATCCGGATGGTGGTGGATGACGGAACCGGCTCGATGACGGTCAGCCTGAACAGGGAACTGTCCGAAACACTTACTGGCCTCTCACTGGATGCGGTCAGAAAGAAGGCAGAATTAACACTCAGTCAGGACGCTGTTGTTGCAGACGTATCAGCGAAGCTGCTATTTGCACGGATGGACGTTAACGGCAATGTCTTCAGCGACGATTTCGGCCTCAGCATGAATTGCAGAGGTGCCGCGCCCGACTCAGCTGACGTTAAAGAGAAGGCGTCCACACTCTACCAGGAGGTGATTCAATCCCTGGGGATGTAAGAATGAGAGAGATGGCTCACAGGCTGTTTGCCGCAGAGTTCAGCTCATCGAACTATGAAGTCAAGGAAGGTGAGGAAAAAAGTACCGTTTACATCGTGACACCGCTTGGCGCAAAGGTGAGCAGAATGATGATTGCAGGCGTGCTCACCGAGGTTGAGGAAAATAAAGGTGAAAACTGGAAGATGTATAATGCGCAGGTTGCGGACCCCACTGGAACATTCAGGATTTCAGCCGGGCAGTATCAGGAGAGTGCGGCCAGGTCATTGCAATCAATCGAGCCACCGGCTTTTGTAGCCGCAGTGGGAAAGGCACGTGCATTCACTACTGAGGAGGGTGCCGTCTATGTCTCAATCAGAGTGGAAAGCATTGCCAGGATAACGCAGCAGCAGCGTGACATCTGGACATTTGAAACATGCAGGGAGACGATGAAGAGGATTGAAGCATGCAGATCTGCATCAGAACTGTCACCGCCAACTGTTGACGCACTGTTGAGATTAGGTGTTTCGAAGAGATACGCAGAAGGAGCAATACTCGCATTCGAGCATTACGGCAGGGCGGATTTCGACGCATACCGCGGCGTTGTCGTGGAAGCGCTGCGTTCCATAAGTGGTGTCGAAGATGCAGCCGTTCCTGCTGCAGAGGCTGCCCCTGTCAGTGTGGAGCAGCCTGACAGGGAGGAGCTGACCGACGATGAAAAAGCACTGCTTCAGATAATCGGCAGCCTGGATGCACCGAATTCAAGAGGAGCTCAGTGGGCTGATGTCGAAAAGATGGCCGAAGAAAAGCACATTACACCGGAACGGCTTTCCGGAGCCGTCGACGGACTGCTGGACAAAGGAATGGTCTATGAACCTGTCCTCGGCAAGATGAAGAGAATCTGAATTGCACTCCCGGGAGCGCGTTGTGCGTTCTGCACCGCTCCCGGACAGTACACATTGGCTT
>DAHXLZ010000023.1 GCA_027365715.1 Methanomassiliicoccales archaeon
GCAGTAACGGTCCAGCATGGGCTAACAACCGATCAAAGTGCCTTTCGCTGAAGTGGCGGTGCAGAAAACGTACCCGAGGTCTTTGTTTCTCGAGCCTATTTTCATCTGTGGGAAAGCATGCGATATGTCTCCTTCACCTTCACTGCAACCTGGATGCATCGGCGATTGTCAATCTCCTGATTTCCCGCGGTAATCGCATCATTGACGCTTTTGCCGGAAACTGGCTACTGCTTCCGGCTGGGAAGTAGTCGGCCCACGGACACATCCTCTGACGCATCCGATGTAAGGTATCAGGGGTGCGGCGCAAAGGGCAGTCAACAAATAATTGGATTCATGTCTTGTGTCCGTGCAAGGCATACTGCTAAATGACAAGGCATGCGAGTCGGACGGCTGCCTAAAACTGAGCGAAAGGGAGATGACCGTTTGTCAGATTGTCTGCTCTTCCAATGGCCCGATTGCCTTCGGCAGGCTGAAAGAGACATCACAACTTCATCAGGAAAAACTTAGTCGGGTGCTGAAGAGGCTCGCATTATATGGTTGCATATATAAGGTGCATTCCGGATGGCAGAGCGCCTGCTGCCAGTGAAGTTCTGAGAATGCACAACCAGCGCATCGCATTCGTGTAATTCTGATATTCAACGTCAGGGTTTCCAGGAAGAGTTTACCGGTTAGTCAACAAATACTCTCCCTGCCATGTGCAGTTTGGCGATAGAATTGACAGATGAAAACAAATGTGGATGTTGTATAGAGTGCCAGCCTGGATGCTGCGATTGCGAAACCGTCGAGAGCTGTAGGTGCGAGTGCAAGACCACTTGAGCAACCATAAGATCATTGCGGTCAAATTGCCCACATCGTATCAGATTCGGCCAATAGTATCGGGCGAATAAGAGCTGCAATTCAACTGATTCTATCATGCAGATAGACATTCAGGCCTCAAATACCCAAGCTTACCCTGAGTAAGTTTATGTATATCTGTTGCGTATATCCTGATGTGAGAAAGATAAAACTGCAGAAAATCGGCAACAGTCTCAGGGCTACCATTCCCAAGGAGGTGGCCGACGAACTTGATCTTAGACAGGGGCAAAGCCTGATGATTGACGCGAAGGATGGGAAAATTGTTATGAGAAAGGAGGGCGAGCGGGACATGTCACGGTTCTATGGGGCACTCCATATGGGCAGGATGGCAAGGAAATGGCCCACACCTTCAGAAATGAAAGACATCTGGCATTAGACACAAACGTCCTGGTCCAGTTCCTGGTATCTGAAGCGCCTGAGCACAAGCGACTTGATTTCCTGAGGAGTCACTCGCAAGTCACATGCCCGACAGTATTACACGAAGCTTATCACACGTGTGTCTTCAAGCTTGATTTGAATCCCCGGCAAACGGCAGCGCTTCTCAAGGAATATACTGAAGATAGTATGGTGTGCCCAATTGACACCGAGATAAGCAGGGACGCTTTGGATATTGCAGTGGAACATCACCTTGGAGGAAGAGATGCGCTGATAATCTCATGTTATGCCAATGCGAAACGGTTCTTTCCCATATTGGGCTCAAACCTCACCGTTCTGAGCTTCGATTCCGATTTGCTTCAACTGAAAAGACTGAAGTTCCCTGATACGGAGGTTGTATTCTCGAACCCTCTTGCTGCAGGCATGAACTGAACCGAAGTACAGGCGCAAATGCAGATTGCGCATGATTGTTTCGCGTCAACTGGCAAATCTCCGGGGTCTTGTGGCTCGAAATCCCATTATTCAGAGTCATTGATTACTTGCCGGAGCGTGAAGGATTGATATCAACCGGTCTCTTTGCGACGAACCTCCCTTTCCTGGCAAGTTGAAATTTTCTGGTTCAGTGAGTCGCATTCGGATCGAGATCCATGTTGGTAAGACCCGACTCTGTTGCTTTCCTTGCCGCCGCGTGACCAACGTTTGGATATAAGTTTGAAGTACCGATCATCCAGCTCATGCTTCCCGAACCTTCAAGATAGAGAAACAATGGCAGCCTGGCCAGACCAGACTGCCTCTCCAGCGCTCTAATCGGCTCGATCTTGTTAGATAACATTGTAATCCGCTCAAAGCGCCACTTAAGGAGATTTTTCAGTGGCCGGTACCTTTCTGTCCGGAATATGATGTTTATCAGGCAATTGTTCAATTGAGCCAATGGCACGGGAGTCACCACAAATCTGCTTGGGATGCAGAAGCTGAGTCCAACACCCTCGGCACATACATTCTAAGCCGCCGCCAGTTCTCGAAATGTGGGTGTATAGGAAGAGAAAGATTCGAGAAATGTGGTGCGACAAGCCAAAGCGACCATTTTTCGTGTCAACAGAGTAGGGATCTTTGAGTATCAGCTGTGAAAGTGTTTCGCTATTTCCGGATTACCGCAACGTTATGGAGAATACCTTTCAGGTAATCTTTTAAGGAACCTATGAAGCGGTAAAAGTCAGGCTCGTTGATTCTTGACAGGAGCAATCCCTGCTCTGACCCCCAATCAAATAGCTTCCCCGAAGAAAGTAATTCAGCTTTACTGTTCATATTTCTATCAAACCTGGTGTATTTCTCAATTGCAAATTTGACCTTCTTCTGAATGCATGCATCGACGTCGCCTGGTTTGATGTGATACTTCCTGTAAATGAGATATATATCAAGAAAATCCCTTGCCTTGACCCCTCTCCTCGTGAGCAGTTGATACAGTGAGGAAATTGTGGAACTCAGATGAATACGTCATTTCTATA
>DAHXLZ010000180.1 GCA_027365715.1 Methanomassiliicoccales archaeon
ATCATCTCCTCCATTTCTGCAATCCCGTATGGTGCTGTGCTTCTGCTCTATCCGCTGATTTTTGCCCTCATCATGGGAATTTCAGCTGTGCTCTGGTCAGAAGCATATGAACGTTTCAACCGCCGGAGGGCGGTCACACCAAAGTGACTGAGAGTGTGGTGGACGCATCTCCGGGAAGACTGCCGCCTTAAACAGAGGACAGGTGGCGGCCTGCGGTACAGTCCCGGATTGTTTTTTCAGCATCGGATATAAACACATGCTGTATTCACTGAATGTGGACTCGACGGATAATCATCGCGGCCCCGTGATCAGCAGATTGACGGCAGCATCGGAACTGCGTGAACTCGTTCTGGAGAATCTCTCCTTTTTTGATCCCTTTCTGAAGCACTTCATCAGGGAGGCGTTACTGACGGACGGCGAAGTCTACATTGCAAGGGATGACAGAGGCACCGTCTCCGGCGCATTCCTGTATGACAGTGAAGAGAAGGCTGGAAGCATATTCACACGTTCCAGGGAGGTGTTTGATGCATTCTCAGGCCTGAAAAATCGCATGGTCTGCTTTTCGGAAGTTGGCGCCGAGCTCAGGAAGGAAATCTTTCACGTGTATACCGTCAATCTTGAAAATTACAGATTCGCGCACAGATTCAACCACGAGATTTATGTGGCGGAAGATGGAGACCTTCCGGAAATTTCCAGCATGATGAGAGACACTTACAGGAATTTGAACACAAAGTGGATAGACGTTGCCTTCGGCGAAGGTGACAGATGTTTCGTTGCACGTATCAATGACAGAGTTGCCGGCGTGGCATGGCTCTCACACATAAACGGTGCTGGAAGATTGCACTCTCTGGTCGTGTCACATCAGTACAGGAGACTTGGCATTGGGACGGACCTGCTCTTCGCGCGGCTGCTGTGGCTCAAGGGTGCAGGTGCACGCTATGCATTCTCCGAGATAGCAGACCACAACACACTGTCGATCCGCATTGCCGGCACGGCGGGAATGCAGCCTGCGGTCGAAATGTACCAGTACGTCAGAGGCTGAATGCGATCGCCGGCCGCTGCAGACACGCCACGGCGATGTCCGGGAACTCAGGTTCGGGGCGCACCACAGGCGGGGCAGACCTGAGCAGTGGAATCAATCAGCGTGCCGCAATACTGGCATTTCACCTTCACAACCTCCCTGATGACGATCTGCTGCACCGCCGGCTGCTGAGGGTTGAAACTGATCGGGGGAGGCGAGTGAGTCTGCAACGGGGCAGACTGAGAAGGAGGCTGCCCTGTGTTGTGGCTGTAATCGACCTTTCCGCTGGTTGGATGCTGCGGTATGGTTTTCCTGCCTTTACCGCGGCGTGTGAGAAGGAGTACGGCCGCTGCCACAATTGCGGCTGCCGCGACTGCGATGAACAGGATTCCATATGAGCCTGCGTTAATGCCGGAGGAGTTGGACGGCGCGGATGCGGGTGTCAGTGCATAGCTCGTGGAAGTGACATAAAGCTGTTCCGTGTATGTGAAACCGTTGCCCGCGGAATCACCGTCATGCTCTGTGTAAAGGTAACCGACAATGTACCCGGTTGACGGATCAAAATAGGTGTTCCAGGTGTATGCGGCATTGAAAACACCGTAAACATCATTTCGCTGGAATGAACCGCTTCCCCTGGCAAAAACAGTCTTAACATAGCTGCCTGAGGAAGGGAGATAATAGCCGTAGCCTGTTGCGAGAACAGTCATCTGCGTGTTGAGCAGACTGAATTTGCCGGATTGCCCCAGAGTGTTGTTCATGTAAAACCAGACACTCGGATTGTAATATCCTGTCTGATTGTCTGTTCCGTTGACATAGAGATAGGTGTCATATGAGAAGGTGAAGTTTCCTGACGACCCTCCGCTGCTTGAGCTGCCGGTGCTGTTGTGCCATTTCCATGAATACTGGTAGGAGGCAGCAGCAATACCGCCGGGCTGCACGGAATTGATCTTCATGCTGCCGTTGACGTAAGTATGTTCCGTGTACCCGGTGTAATTTCCAGTGCCGCCGTTCAATGTGATAATTTCGTAATAAGCGAAATTGTCACCCGGTCTGGGGGTGTAATGTGTGACTGCGACGGACGGCATAAGGAGGAACGGTACTACGAGCACAGCCAGAATCGCTTTCGGCGATATCATCCCTGGAAACCTCCAGCGGCATGTATGTGTCCGGGATGTGCTCCTCCGATACCGCTGAACGTGGAATAATAAGACGCATGGGCTATCATCAGAGGCACATACATGGGCATGAAGCCGCGATAAGGCGCATATGTGAACTGGACAGGAGTATCGGCGATGCGTGCGGTGCTGTCAAGATCCCTCACAAGTTCGTTGCGTATACCATGGATCATTCTCACAGATAGCCCAATCAGTTCTGACTGCTCAAGTCCCGGTGCCTTCGAGCCTATAACAGAATACGCTTTTGCCAGCAGGTCCAGAGTTTCGTTCGCCTCCATTACGGGAATGGAAGCGAGTATGGCTGCTGCAACAAGGGGATATTCGAGGTAGTGTTTCAGCCCTTCCGTAATTATTGTCAGTTTGGTCTGAAAACCCTCCGGTGGCAGATCCGAAACGGCAAGATAAGCAGACGATAATTCCGTATCTTCCGACACCTGGAAGCCCCATGAATTGAAAAGGGACTTCATCGAAAGGAACTTTTTCCTGATGTCATCAGCGGGACTGTTAACTATGGACATGAGTGCAGCGGACTCGTAGGAACTGGTCATGTGACTGAAGTCGATGAACACATCCAGAGGAAAAGTGCCGTCATGCCTTCTGCCGAAGAACAGTATCGAGGATATGCCGGCTGACGAATCCCTGGGAACACTGGCCCTGTGTCTTACTTCATGATCGAGTTCGAAAAGGACCGGAAGGGCGGCGTTCAGGTCGACGTCCGAAGATGTGAGCACCTCCGCGGCCGTAAGTCTGTTCTCAACGTTTCTGGCCATCTTTTCAATACCGTTGTACGCGGACACGAACCGGCTGTCGAGCGAAGAAGCGTCGCCCTGAATCTTGGCCAGACCAAGGGATGTACTCCACAGGTGGGCTTCATCAGCTTCTCCGATTGAGGCAGAGAGATAGCGGAAATGATCCAGACTCCTGGACGCAATCCCGTCAAGCTCGCTCATTGTCTGGCTCATCTGTTGCACATAAGAAGAAAAATCGGCGTCACCTGCCCTGTAAAGCCTTATGCCCAGATCGCTCAGCATCGCCGTGCCTGCTCCTGTAAGAGACACATACTGCCCGTCATATGGAGTGAGCTTGTCCAGCGTGGATTTCTTTCTGATCAGTTCGGCCAGCTTCGACTCTTTTGCGGTCATATCCGAATCCAGCTGCTTAAGCGAGCCCTCATCCTGCTCCGTCTTTGCAAGTTCTGCGTCCTTCTTCTGCTTCCCTTCAAGATGAAAAACTATGGAATGCGTCCTGCGGATGTCTGAGTCTGCTGCGGCCTTTACTGCCTGCTCCTGCCCCCTTTCCGATGCGATGGTGCTGTTCAGCTGTTCGATCTGTGCGACCTCGCCGGATAATTGCGCATACTCTTCTTTTGACATGAGCTGAATGTAACCGCCGGTGCGAAGGGAATCGAGATCAGTGGAGGAAACAGTTACATTCACAGCATTGCCTGCAATCTGGGTGAAAAAATAATGCACATCTGAACACTTCATACAACATCCCTGTCCAGAATTGGAAATACCTTATTTAACCTTTCTTCGCTCAATTTATTTCTTACGATCAATTTTAATGAGCCTCCGGACTTCGAAAGATCGATGAAAGAGTCATCTTTCAACGCCTCCCTCAGCAGTATTTCGAATTGTGTTTTTCTGTCATAACTCTTTCCAAAACGAGTGGATCTCTCATGCTCAATCTGCTCATAGGCAAACATGAATTCATACAGCGAGCGGAAAATCTGCTCATCTATCTTATCCTGTACACCTGCCTCACCGACAGACGTTTTCTCTATGCCTTCCAGATCGACAAAATAGACAGTACCGTCGGGTGATACGACGGCGTCCTTGTCCAGCCATACGTCGTTGAAATCAAGGCCGGCGTACCTTCCATCTTCCTTCCACTCCAGTGTCCTCGGAAAGAGTGTCAGCATGGCGATGCAGCTTCTGATCAAATTTATTTCGAAATCATATGCCTTTTCGTTGGAGCTGATGCCAAACATGTCGAAGACGTTCCTGATGTTGCGTCCAATCGCGCTTCCGGAGTGGAAATATACCCTTATGCTGGACGGCACAAGACGCAATTCCTGCACAATACTTCCACCGTACCGCCTGTACCAGAATATCTGTTTTATATCATGCTGCAGTTCTTCCGGCAGAAATACAATCTTCACCACAGGAGCTATGTTGAAGCCGTTGATGGAAGTTACATCTGCCATTTCTGATATATTCAACGCGGTTGCAGCATGCTCCAGCCCCTGGCCACCGTATGGTGATCCCCTTAACCAGAGTTCTCCAGTTATGAATCTTGCCGACTCGCTGCGCATACTGCGAATTCTTTCACTCAGGCGGGAATCGGCGACGATGTTCGAGACATTTGTCTTATCCAGCCGGCTGAACGAAAACGGATCAGTGGTGGAGCCGACACCCTTCACTGAAAGATAGAAATCCACGCCGTCAATGGTTGCGGCAACTCCCGGAAGTATTGCACCTCTGTTGTCGTCTTCAATAAAGTGTTTGACACCTGTAGAATTTTCAGACATAAGGGAAGACAGTGTTTCCGGCAGATAGACAGAATCCAGTTTCGGTTGAGAGAAACTCTCGAAATTCCTGCATGCGATGCTCTTTGCCGCGGCATGTGTGTAGAGATCCAGTGGCGTTCCTGCAAAATTCATTGCTGCTCTCTCCAGAGGTTGCCTAAACCGAACGCACCATTATTAGATTGCGGATAGAGAATCCGA
>DAHXLZ010000188.1 GCA_027365715.1 Methanomassiliicoccales archaeon
CATCCGCGTTCTTTCCCATTGCCTTCAGATTCTTCTCCGTGGGGAAGAGCGTGTATGTGAGCAGTCGTACTGCGCCTTCCAGCTGCTCCTTCCTGTGCGCCCTGTACACGGCATCGGTCACATCCATCAGGAAATGAAAGAGGCATCTCTGCCTCTTTATCTTTATATGCAGCTCCCTTGCCACTGTGCTGAATGCTGTATCGTAATTGCGGCCGTCTGCTGTTATACAGACGGTCTGTCCCGGCTGCACTGAAAACCTTTTCAGTGCGCCTGACAGGAAAGGCACGATGCTGTCGTCGAGCAAATTCTCCATTACATCCTCGACGAAGCGGTGTGTGTGATTGTCCTTCAGGAGTGCCCTGTATTTGCGTACGCCGTTTATGTTCACATACTGCTCGTCGTATGTGAAATGGAGGGATGTGTCGAGAGGCGCCTTCTCATCCCTCCCCGGTATGAGCTTTCTTATTGTCTCACGGGATATGAACGCATCGAGCAGCGTCTGTATGAACCACGCCGCCTTCCTCAGCGTGCTCTTCACCCTCGCCTTTATTCCCTTTTCCTTTGTGCTGTCTGATATGTGTTTGCGGTAGCCGTATCCCGGCAGCCTTGCCATGAATTTCTTACCACATCTTTTGCAGACATACTTCTGTATTTTCAGCACGGTACCGTTCTCAAGCTTCTTACTGTAAGTGCCGTTCTTCGACACAGCTCCGGAACAGCATTCAGGGCACACCGGACTGGTATAGCGGACGATGTTGTCCGGATAGAGATCAATGTCGCTGAACTTCAGTTCCTTCCTTCTCTTACTGACGACACTGTTCTCTATCGTCTCATCTGTGAAATCATCAAGTGTGGAATGGTAACTCTTGAACCGTACACCGAACCCTTTCTCAGGCATGAATAGTATATACACAAACAAATATAAGACATATCGATAATAAATGAAATTGCAACTGCAAAAATCACGAACACATCAGAATATCAACTGAGAATTGACAGGGTCAGCCGGTAACAAGTGTTATCTATTTCAAAGAAGTTCAACAGAAAATCTTGAGCTTAATTTACCTCACAGCCGCCGTATTCGCCCTTTCGTCGTTCTTCATCGCATCTGCTCAGGATTTCAGATCCAGGGAAGTCGACGACATTTTATGGATAGTATCCGGAACAGCCGGAATAGCGATATCCGTTTACCTCCTGACCAGTGCAGTATCGGGCGTCTTGCTGCCTGCGCTGACAGCGACTTTCCCTGCTTTCCTCTTCGCAGATATGTTCATTGACTGGAATAGCCTTTCAGTGAAATTTGGCCCCACTGCCAGATATGCAACCGGGGGATTGTGTGCACTGCTGACGCTTGTGGCTGTTTACAGGTATTCGGGCATCGTTATGGTTGATGCGGTGGCTGCAAGCTCCTTATGGATTCTATTCATATTCCTTCTCTTCCATCTGGACGTGATAAAAGGCGGTGCTGATGCGAAAGCACTGGTGTGCCTGACCCTGCTCTTTCCGCTGTATCCGCAGCCGGTCCTTGGCCACATACTTCCGGAATACATTTCATTCACCTTCCCGTTCTTCATCAACACATTGTTGCTCGGGGCGCTTTTCTCGCTGTCGGTTCCAGTCTTTCTGTTTATAATGAATGCGTCAAGAGGTGATGCCGCTCTGCCAATGATGTTTCTCGGTTACCGGAAGAAGCCTGAAGATGTCATGATTGAGAAAGAATGGCTGATGGAGTATCCGGCTGAAGATGGAACGCCTGCGAGATTAAGGAAGCTCGGCTCTTCAGACGATGAGAACATGCTGAAAATGGTCAAATCGTCCGGATGGAAGACAGTATGGGTTTCGCCCAAGATTCCATTCATAGTGCCTTTGTCCATTGGACTGGTATTCACGCTTCTATTCGGAAATATTCTTCTCTATGTCTGACTGAACGCGATATCTGCAGTCCTTAATGAAACAGGTGTCGCACAAAGGTACCTTTCTGCACTGCCCCTTTGCAAACTCAACAAGAAGTGCATGAAAAAGGCTGTAATCGGAAGTGTTTCCGCCAATGGACTTCTCTACAAGTTCCCTGACCTGGCCATATTTCGCATGCTTATCTGAAATGCCGATCCTCTGGAAAATCCTGAACGTGTATGCGTCGACAACAAATACCGGCATTCTGCATGCGTACAGCAGAATCGCATCTGCCGTCTCATTGCCGATGCCTTCTACATTCATGAGTTTGTTCCTGACCTCATCCACAGGTTCGACAGACATACCTGCCATTTCGCCCCCATATTCCTCCATCAGGAAAGAGCTGAATCGTCTGAGTTTTAGAGCCTTCTGCCTGAAGCAGCCGCTTGGCGTTATGAGCCTTTCAAGTTCCTCTTTCTGAGAGTCTATGATGTGCCCTGGACAAATCATATCGTTCTTCCTGAGATTGGAGACTGCAGCTGCCGCATTCTTCCAACTGGTGTTTTGCGTGAGGATGGCACCTACAGCAACCTCGAATGAACTGTCCGCGGGCCACCATTCATTCAGCACATAATGTTGTGACAGACATCGAAACAACTTCTCTACCGCAACTGCCCTTTTTGAATTCGGCTTATGCGGGCCCTTGCGCGAAACTGTCATATCCTCTTTCATCCAGTCTTCTCCTCATTCCATTTACCGAGATATAGACACCTTTCCCCTTTGTAACCCGCCCAATGACTGTGAAGTTGAGTGCTTTTTCCTTCCTGAGCTTCGCCAATCCCCTCTCTCCTCTCAGAGTAAAGAGCAATTCATAGTCTCCGCCCCAGTTGAGCAGCATATCGTTCCTTGTCGCATCATCAACATCGAGCTTTCTCAGTCTGGCACTTACGGGAATCGAGTTATAATCAATCTCAAGCCTTACACCGCTCGCCCGGCTCACATACCAGGCAGAGATAGCGAGTCCGTCTGTAACATCGATGGCAGATGTGGCAAGACCACTTCCTGCAAGGCACATTCCCTCACCGATGCGTGGAATCGGTCTGCACAATTTTCCTGAACGGTCTGGCAATCCTTTGCTGAGCGCATAATAGGACCATGAGGCATCGCCAAGCCTTCCTGTAACAGCCAGGTAGTCACCAGCGCGCGCACCGCTTCGCAGCAGCGGTTTGCCGGTTGACCTTCCACACAAAGTAATGGATACAGTGAGTTCATTCGCGCGCTTAGTGTCTCCGCCCAGAATTCTGACACCATTGCTATCGGCTGCCGAGTGTATGCCGCGAATAAATCCCAACAGGTCCTTTTGTGCCATAGACGGCGGTATGCCGATGGCCACAAGA
>DAHXLZ010000210.1 GCA_027365715.1 Methanomassiliicoccales archaeon
GAAATCCTCTCTCAGCCTGACGCTTTCAACTGGCGAAGTCATTTCATCAAGATATGTTGTCAACAGCGCCGGTCTGCATGCGGACGATGTGGCTTCCATGCTTGGCAGCACTTACAGACTTTATCCATGTGTTGGAGAATATGCTTATGTTGTGGGGGATTGCAAGAATCTGATAAAGGGCATGGTCTATCCGGTGGTTGAGGAGGGTTTTCCGGGCCTGGGCACTCACCTTACACGAACGATTGACGGCCAACTTCAAGTCGGTCCGACAGCAGTTTATGGTCAGGGAAAGGATCCAACTGTGTGGGAAAGGACACCTCTCTCAGATTTTTTGGGCGCCGTTCGTATTTTTCTGCCGAACGTGTCCTTATCGGATATGCATGAAGGTTGGTTCGGTATTCGTGCTAAGACAGTTGGCCCAGGATCAGGGAAGAGTTACGGCGATTTTGTGGTAGAATGGGACAGGCACGGTTACACTGCGATTCATCTTGTTGGCATAGAGTCTCCGGGGTTCACTTCATCGCTGGCATTAGGCAGACATGTTGCAGATATGATCGTCAGCAGGACTCATGCGTGATTTAGTGTCGATTTAGAGCAATCCTGGAACGCAACTGTTAAGCTGGGACATCACTTTAAAGGACCGCCTGGCCGCTTTCTTGCGGTAGGGAAGAGTATATAACTACCCAAAGTTTGCACATCAAAGGTAAGCACGATTCAGTGTTTCGTATGAAGAGAAGTTCACGAGTCTGGAAGAAGCGCGGCAAGATGCGCTGGAAATGGCGAAAGAAGAAGATGAGGAGACGAAAGAGAGCGCAGAAGATGAGGAACCAGTAAACACTTTCCTTTCATCGCCCCCGGGGGGTTTGGGGTAGTCCGGTATCCTCGCGGGCTCCAGTAACAATACTGAAGTAATGAGGTAAAACGGTGGATGAATTGTTCCCAAAAACTGACGCAAGGATGATGAAATACTGGAGCGATGAACCGTTTAGAGACACCCGCTGATGTGGGTTCAAATCCCACAACCCCCATACAGAATTGGATCTGGTTGAGTCAAATTCGAGAGCTCCATGCACTTGGAAAATACCCAGATGCAGGCTCCCCGTGCATTGTGAAATCAACCACCATTGCAATACTTTTCAATTGTTGTGCCAACTGACTCGTCAAGCGACCAATAAAGCGCATGTCACTGGCATCTCGCCCTGGGGAACATGGTGCAATTGAAAAGCCAAAGATCAGCTGCTGCCAGATTCGTTTCAGTTCATCTGCAGTTGGGCAGTCTATGCCACTCGTTATCGTTGTAGTCGAAGTCTTTTAATTTGGCGTCAGGATTTGGAGCATCATGGAGCATCCGAGGATAGGGATCACGCTTGGAGACCCGGCAGGGATCGGCCCTGAAATAACTGCGAAGGCGATAGCCTCTTCCGGGTTTCAGCCTGATGGCCTGACACTTATTGGAAACAAAAGAAATTTCGAAGATGTGGTCAAAATGCTCCGCATCGACAACTCTCTCTTTTCCGGAATCCAATTCATCGACATACCTTCTGAACCGATCAAAATGGGCGAAGTCAGCAAAGAGGCCGGGAGGGTCGCCACCCAGTGCATTGAGATGGCCACCTCGCTTGCTCTGTCCGGCAGGATCCAGGGCGTCTGCACCGCGCCAATCAGCAAGGAGGCAATAATCCTTGCCGGCTCCAGATACATAGACCACACCACCATGCTTCAGGCACTGACGGGTTCAAGGTCAGTAACGACTGTCTTCGAATCAGGCAGACTCAGGATAATATTCATGACAAAGCACGTTCCGCTCAAGGAAGCTGTCAGGTCTGTCACAAAAGAGAACGTGGTGCAATCCATTCGGCAGGCCGATTATGCTCTCAAGTGCCTTGGTTCGGAAAGGAGGAGAATAGCCGTGGCGGCGCTGAATCCTCATGCAGGCGAGCAAGGCATTCTTGGCAGTGAGGAAATTGACGAAATTGCCCCTGCCGTCAAGGAAATGCGCGACCTGTATGATGTCCACGGCCCTCTCGCCGCGGATTCTGTGTTTCATCTTGCTGCGTCGGGAGAATACGATATCGTTCTCTCCCTTTATCATGACCAGGGGCATATAGCAGCCAAGATGCTCGATTTCAACGGGACAGTGAGCATGAACATCGGCCTGCCATTCCTCAGGACATCCGTAGATCACGGAACTGCTTTCGACATTGCCGGAAGAGGCACTGCAGATGCTACGAGCATGCATAACGCCATTGCCAAGTGCATGGTGTACTCGGCAAAATACCTGAACAACTATAAGGCAATT
>DAHXLZ010000257.1 GCA_027365715.1 Methanomassiliicoccales archaeon
AGCGCGAATATGCAAAGATCCGCGGAGATGTCAGTTCACAGTTTGCCTCATCTCTCGCCATGTCATGCCCTCTGAAGAAGGGAAGGACTGAGATTGCGATGGAAAGGGGCATTCAATCCGCTCAGTATCTCAGGCTGACGCTGGAAATGGTCAGATATTTCGGCGGGGAAGCAGCTCTTGAAGGTGACAGCCTCTTCTTCACGGGCGACGGCGAGTACAGGGCACGGAATATTCTGATACCCGGTGATTACTCATCGGCCGCATTTCTCCTGGCAGCTGCGGCTGTTACCGGCGGCACAGTACGCGTGCGCGGCCTTTCCACCGCTTTCACACAGGCCGATTCCAGTATTGCGGAAATACTGCGCTCATTTGGCTGCACAGTGAAGCAGCGCAACGACTCGCTCGTAGCAGATGGCGGGAAACTGGAGGCTGCCGGCGTCGATTGCACGGAGTGCCCGGATCTCTTTCCTGTGATATGCGTAATCGCCTCCTTCGCCAAAGGTGAAAGCACTGTCCACGGTTCCGCGAATCTCAGGCTGAAGGAAACCGACAGGGTTGAAACAACGTCCGGAATGCTCAGGAATCTGGGTGTCAAATTCAGGGAGGATGGCGAAACACTCTTCATTCACGGAGGCAGGGTCAGAGGAGGCACCGTGGACTCGCATGGAGACCACAGGATAGCAATGGCTGCCTGTATTGCAGGCCTCTCCTCGGAAAAGGGAGTGAAGGTGAAAGGGGCAGAATGCTATTCTGTTTCCTACCCGGGCTTTGTGAAGGATATTGTTGCAGCAGGAGGGAAGGTGGAATGAACAGCACTGGCACCGCACTCAAACTCACAATTTTTGGAGAGAGCCACGGCGAACTGGTCGGCTCTGTACTGGACGGCCTTCCGGCAGGAATGGAAATTGACATGGAAGCGCTGAGAAATGAAATCGAGATGCGTAAACCTGCACCGCTGATCGGCACGGCAAGGCATGAGGCAGACGATGTAAGGATTGCCTCAGGGCTGAAAGACGGCATTCTTACCGGAACACCGCTCGTCTTCCTGTTTGCCAACAGCGACGTCAGGAGCGCATCTTACAACGACAGGCAGTTCATTCCCAGACCGGGCCATGCAGATTACACAGCATTCGTGAAGTACGGCGGTCATTCAGACTTCAGGGGAGGCGGTCAGTTTTCGGGCAGGCTGACGGCGCCGGTTGTTGCAGCCGGTGCTGTAGCGAGACAGTACCTGGCCTCAAAGGGCATACGGATTGCTGCACACGTTGTCTCCATCGGAACCGTCACTGACAGCACCGAATATGAATTTGACAGGATTGAGAGGGAACGTTTCAGAAATGAAATACGGTGTATTGATGCCGGGGCTGCGGAGAAGATGAGGGGGGCCATTCTTGATGCAAGGGGTGGAGGAGACAGCCTCGGCGGAACAATCAGATGTGCAGCGGCAGGCGTGCCGGCCGGTCTCGGAGAACCGTTCTTCGATACGTTTGAAGGGGAGGTTTCCAAATTCATGTTCGCGATACCGGCTGTAAAAGGAATAGAGTTCGGTTCCGGTTTCCACGGCTCTACAACCAGGGGAAGTGAAAACAACGATCAGTTTGTTCTTTCACCGGATGGAAAGAATATAGTCACTGCAACAAACAACTCAGGAGGCATCAATGGCGGCATAACGAACGGTATGCCGGTGGTTCTGAGAGTCGCTGTGAAACCCACATCATCAATACCGGCAAAGCAGCGCAGTGTCGATCTGAAGACGATGCAGGAGACTGATATGATCGTCAGGGGAAGGCACGATCCATGCATTGTTCCGCGTGCAGTCATTGTTGTGGAAGCTGCATTGTGTATTGTCATGGCCGATTTGCATCTCAGGAGTGGATTGAAGTGACAGACGAAACACCCGCCTCCATCAGAAGAAGGATTGGAGAACTCGATGAGGAGATAATGCGACTCGTTTGCAGCAGGATCAGGGAGGGAGAGAAGATCGGCAAGATCAAGAGGGACAGGAAAGTGCCGGTGAGAGATTTCACAGTTGAGGCGCAGGTCATAGAACACGCAGAATCGATATGCGAAAGGAATGGAGTTGACAGGCACATCGGCAGGGAGGTCGCCAAGTCCCTGATAATGGCCTCCGTTTCTGCACAGACATCCAGCGATATGCCGGTCTACGAAGGTAAATCAAAAAAAATACTCATTGTGGGCGGAAACGGCAAGATGGGCGGATGGTATGCAAATTTCTTCAATGTTCAGGGGCATGAGGTGATTGTAAACGACATCGTCAGTTCCTCCCGTTACAGATTCGACAGTGATCTTCTGCATGCTGCTGGAATGGCCGACATCATTCTGCTGTCTACACCCATTTCCGTAACAGCCGGTGTACTGTCGAAGATAATTGATTCCGGAAGCAGTGCGACAATAATGGACGGGTGCAGCCTGAAGTCCCCTCTGATGGATGAGATTAGACGCGGCGTCCGCAGAGGACTGAAAATAACGGGCATCCATCCTATGTTCGGTCCCGGAACAAGAATGCTGGCAGATCAAAATCTGGTGATTTGTGACTGCGGCAGCCGTGAGGCTGTTGATGAAGCCGCATCGCTCTTCAAGGATACCAGCCTCAACATCACGGTGCTCGAGCTGGCCTGTCACGACGAGCTGATGGCCTATGTTCTGGGCGCAACGCACGCTTTAAACATAGCATTTTTCAACATGCTTTCAGGGAGCACATTCACGATGGCCGAACTCAGCAGATTTGCAAGCACAACTTTCAGGAATCAGCTTTCTACTGCGGCTGATGTGGCGAACGAAAACCCGATGCTGTACTATGAAATACAGAATCTGAACATTCACAAAAACATAGTCTTCTCCTCTCTCATTCACTCTCTGGAGGAAGTCAGGGACTCTTCTCTGAGCGACAGGCCCGATGATTTCATCCGTCTTATGAAGAGGGGCAGGGATTACACAGGAGGCACCAGCGTTGAGTAAATTGCGCGTTGCAGTACTGGGTGCAAGCGGTGTTGTCGGGCAGCGTTTCTGTGAAATGCTTTCAGACCATCCATACTTCTCACTGCCTGATCTGTACAGCTCCGAAAAGAGCAGTGGAAGGAGACTTGGCGATATTGTGACTGTTCCGGAGGCAAGGATATCCAGCGAGGTGCTGGAGAGCAGGATCAGGGCAATTGATGCGAAAACCGTTAAAAACGAGCAATATGACATCATTTTCAGTGCTCTTCCGACGAATGTTGCCGGAGATCTGGAATTGGCACTGGCTGCCGGAGGGAACAGGATATTCACAAACGCATCACCTAACCGGATGCGCCCCGGTGTTCCTCTCGTTGTGCCTGAAGTTAATCACGGCCACCTTTCTATTGTCGGTGGAACCGGCGGATTCATAGTTGCAAACGGCAACTGCAGCGCTATCGGGCTTGCAATGGGATTAAAGCCGCTGGAACAGTTTGGAATTCACAGTGTTGAAGTTACAACCCTCCAGGCACTCAGCGGAGCAGGCTATCCCGGCGTGCCGTCGCTTGACGCTCTTTCCAACGTCATACCGTTTATAGACTCCGAGGAAGAAAAACTGAAGGAGGAGATACCGAAGATGTTTGGAATGATTGACGGAAAAACAATAAAGAGTGCGGCAATGGAAGTTAACGCAACATGCACAAGAGTCCCGGTCAGGGAAGGGCACACGGAATCAGTGACTGTTATTCTTGAAAACGCAGTGAGTGAAAATGAAGTTGCGGCCGCATTTTCGGACTTCAGATCACTTCCTCAGGAACTG
>DAHXLZ010000258.1 GCA_027365715.1 Methanomassiliicoccales archaeon
GCAGGGGCACCCACTGCTCAGAGATCTGGTTACAGACTTCGATGATTTTTTCGCGAAGCACAAAAGCATCAAACCACACATAGTCAGGAAGGATGAGGAAGAGAAATACCTGGCCGAAAAGGAATATCCGCAGACCAAGGATGAATTGAGCAAATATCTTCCATTCTCCTACTGTATCATGTGCGGTCTGTGTGTTGATGCGTGCCCCGTAGTCAATGTAAATCCGCGCTTCATTGGCCCCCAGGCACTATCACAGGTTCAACGATACTATTCCGATTCCAGGGATGAGCTGGGCGCAACCAGACTCGATATGGTCGACAGGCTGGAGGATGTCTGGGATTGCGAGTTTGCCGGAGCATGTTCTGTGGTCTGCCCCAAGGGAGTGGATCCTGCATTTGCGATTCAGCTTCTCAAGTCTGAAATAGTCAGGAAAGATCTTACCGGGAAATAGCCGCAGGCGCCTGAAGCGTGCGGGTTTCCCTGCAAGCATCGATAATGCCCGCAATCCCCTTGATTCATTTAGAGGCGCAGATCATGACCCGAGGAGGCGTGTTCTTTGGCTTCATCCAGGGACTTGAATGAAACATTATCGGCAGGGCAGGAAAGGTGCTTCACTGCCCCATGAAGCATCCAATCTTCGTACTTCCGGAAATTCATACCACATTGACGACATTCGAGAGTCACCATGATATTCCCGGATGGATAAATGCAGTCTGTCTAATCAGTCTTCCGTAACCATCAGTAGCACACTTCTGATGACAATCATTGAAGCAATCTGTGTTCAACGGCAGCCATTCTGCCCCTCTCGCGCCTGATCCATGCACTTTCTAAAGAGAGCACTCCGGCAGCCTGACTCAGCTGTTCTGCGACACGTTCAGTGCTGCTGCCGCCGGGAGACGATCTCATCTCTATCGCTTCGGCAGAGTCTGCAGGCAGTGTTACACCGAATGCGGCAACCAGGTCCCTGAAACTTTTGCCGGTGTCCAGCGATTCCCTGACAGTTCTGCCGACAGCCTCATGCGCTTCTCTGAATGGTGTTCCGGCCCTGACCATCTGGTCCACAGCCTCCACAGAAAAAGACAGTTCATCAGATGCCGTCAGGCGCATTCTGTCCGTCCTGAATCTCACACCGGCAAGGAGGGAAGAGGCCATCGAAAGCATAGATGACACAGTGTCGAACGAGTCAAAGATCGGTTTCTTCGTATGCTGCATATCACTCGCATAACCAACCGGGAGTGATTTCATAACAGTTAACACTTCGAAGAGTGACGAAAATACAGAGGCGCTCTTTCCCCTTATGTGTTCGGCCATATCCGGATTCTTCTTATGAGGCATGATGCTGCTGCCCGTGGAAAGGGAATCCGGCAACTCCACATATGAGAACTCAGCGCTGCTCCAGATTATCAGTTCCTCTGCAATAGAGGACAGATGAAGGGCGATCATTGCGTTTGCGAAACAAGCATCTGCGATAAAATCCCGGTCTGAAGTGGCATCCATGGAGTTTGCGAATGGTTTGCCAAACCCAAGCAATCCGGCAGTATAGGAAGGGTCAACAGGATGGCTGGTTCCTGCAACAGCACCTGCTCCCAGAGGTGATGTGTCAATTCTGCTTCGGTTTCCGGTGAGTCTGTCGAAATCCCTCTCAAACCTCCGGAAATGAGCAAGCATGTGAT
>DAHXLZ010000259.1 GCA_027365715.1 Methanomassiliicoccales archaeon
AAAGTTCAAGCGAAACTTCTTCAGAAAGCCTTTCCTGTGGTATCGATTTCCTGGCTCGCCACAGCAACAGACAGGCTGTCAGTCCCAGAAAAGCGACTATCCCCCACAATACAGCCGGTTTGCCAGACAGCGTGGTAAGAAGGAGTGAACCGAACAGTACAATCATTGGTGCCGTAAATGCACTGACGGCGCTGTATGCGCCAAAGTACTCTCCTCTTCGGTTTGGAGGTGCTATCTTCGAAATCAAGGCGCTGGCAGTCGGACTGTAAACGTTCTCTCCAATCGTCAAAATTGCCGCAGTCGTGAGAATCAGCGGATAGAATGAAAATATGCCGAACATGAAGAATGAGATTGCATAGAGCGCCACACCCGCGATCAACCTGTTAATATCAGCGAAACGGCCAATCAGTCTGTTTACCGGCAGTTGAAATATCACGACAACAGCACCGTTGAGGGAATACATGAGACCTATCTGTGCAGCTGTCAGATGGTAGCTGCTCGAAAGGAACAGAGTGAGCGTGGTGCCCCACTGACCAAGGCACAACTGCGCAATAACCATGACTCCCAAGATGATCATGAATGGGCGATCCGATGACGGAAAGGCAATCATTGCCCGCCGGAGAGAGGTGACTGCAGGGTTTGCACTCTCCTTTCTCGGCAGAGTCTCCTTAACCAGCATTATGTAGACAGCTTCCTCCACTATGTTTCCTATCGCGGGTATAAGCATCAGTATCCCGTAACCGACGACAGAAACAAGGCCGCCCAGTGCGGGTCCAAGTGAAAATCCCACGTTTGATGCCAGCCTCAATACGCTGAACGCTTTTGTCCTCTCATCTGGGCTGGTAAGATCTGACAGCACTGCTGAATCCACAGTCCCCTGGAGACTTCCAATGGGTGATGTGAAGAGAAAAGTTGTAAACAGCATAAGAAGCGGAGCCCTGGTAAATATCTCGATGCTCATCAGGATGAAGACGAATGCAGACAGAAGTGGCAGTATGGTGAAAAGCGGTCTTCTTCCTACCCTGTCTGCCAGCGCTCCTCCCATTATGCCAAATGGTGCCGTAAGCAGGTAACTCGCAGCAATTACGACACCTATGAGAATGTAGCTCGCGTGTCTGTCTATGAGAAAATAAATCGGAAGCAGTATGACTGAAGAAGATCTTCCGAGCGTCCGCACCAAGTCGGCAAAGCTTACCGCCAGGACGCTTCTTGAATTATGGCTGAAAGAGATTATTCCTGTCATCCGGTTCGCAGTTCCAGATTTTCATCTACAGATAAACCTAACTGGAAAACTGCGCTTTACACGCTGTTAAACGTCAGTCCCATGAAGACAGGTCGAGTTTCTGAAATATCCTGTCCGTCTTCTCACACTGTTCCAGGAAACGCAATTCCTCTTCACTGATTTCATTCTTTGTGGCAATCTCTCTGAGCTTCCCGAAATATCCGGAATGCAGTGCCACGCGCTCCTGGAGATGCTCCTGCTCAATGCTTCCGGAAACGTGCGGTGACCAGCAAGAGCTCTCAAGAAGCAGCAACTCCCTCCCCATCTGTTTTAAAACTCGTTCTTTCAGTCCCGGTGCATCTGAACGCAGGGTGTGCAGGAATCCGGTGTATTCTTCCTCATATTCATAAACAGGCTTCCATATTCCGGAAGTTGACCGGTTAAACTGTGACCGGATTTTCAGATAATCTTCAATTGATCCTTCAACCCGGAGGCTGTTTTCCTTAAACGCACTCTCATCAATCAAACTTCCAAGAGTCCGGCCCGATATGCCGAATCTGTTCATTTTCTCATATATCTGCAAAATCCAGCAGGGCCCTTCATGCCACAGGCTTCCGAACAGTTCGGCGTCGATTGCGGTCGCTGCCACCGTCCTCTCCGGCGAAAAATCCGGTCCACAGATTGAATCGAGAAATTCGGTTGCGTACTTCTCTGTTTTTGCGGCTGCAAGTTCGGGCAAATACGGTTGACTTCTGCCCCGGAGCGCGCCGGCTCCAGTCTTGCACCAGTAGCGATTTCCCCCTGGAAAACCCCTTCTGTTACAATCCAGATAGCCGGTATCCGGCGAATGCAATTCATTGTCTTCGGAGTCGCGCATCGCGTATACGGGGTTCCCGGCAAAGATCGCGACTATGCCGTTTCTGCAGACCGTAACATGCGATCTGAATGCATCCTCCGGGGAAAGAGTCGCGGCATCGTCTCCGGACCGCTCTGTAAGGGTATGACCGGTGGAGCGATGATCTTGCTGTCTCACTCCATGCTGCGGAAACGCGCTCGCAACAAAGTATTTCAGGCCGGCAGAGGCAACCGCTTCCTCTATGCCCTCCCGGGGCAATTCAGTTCCGGTCACCTGATTCTTCCATCTGTTTGCCCTGCCAGGCGTCGCTTCAGGAAGCCATATACCATCCGGCTCATGACCAAAATGTTCAGCGAATACCCTGGCGCCGATCTTCACCTGCGCCCTGATGCAGTTCTCACTTCCAAGAAGCGGGATGTGTGTGCTCGTGGCTGCGGACGTCATCAATTCCAGTCCATTACTCTCAAGTCTCGACAGCTCGGAAATGATGTCTCCCCCGATATCACTGAACAGGATTGTCAGGTCGTCGTATTTCCGCAGCCAGTATTCAGCAACCTGTATCATCTCCTTTCTGCCTGCTTCTGCGAAAAATCTGAGATCTTCAGTCACTGACTTTACGGTTCTATCCATAAATTCACCGAAGCCGGTTCTGAAGTGATTATCCGAGAGCATCTCTGCAAGAGTCGGAGAGATGGACATATTGATACAGACTGTCCCGGTATGTGCGGCGATTCTCCGAATTGCCGATATCAGAGGCAGATAACCATCTCTTGTTGATTCGTAGAGCCTGGCCTCCGCATCCGGTCTGCCTCCGTGCCTCGCCACAAATGGCTGATGCGCATTCAGCAAAAGTGAAAAATGGCACGATCCTTTCATCAGGCATCATCGCTGCGCTGTGACAAACCGATAAGCATTTCCTCGAGTGAATCAAAGTGCGTGTTTCTGCCCTCACTGTCTATGAAAGTAGCGCCGAGCAGTTCGTCCCTCTCTATAATTGCGCCCGCATCGTATTTTCCCTGTTTAAGCTCATTAATGAACTCATCCTTTCCACGAAGCTCACCGCTATCTATCAGCATC
>DAHXLZ010000274.1 GCA_027365715.1 Methanomassiliicoccales archaeon
GAAATGTGCCAAAATTGCAGCACCCTGGAGCCCGCTGATCTATTTAAGTAAATTACGGATTGTCGGCAAGTGTGACGAATCTTGCCGGAAGAACTGCCCTGGTGACAGGAGCGGCGAAGCGACTTGGCAGGGAGCTTTCTATTGCGATGGCCGGTAACGGAGCAGATGTCGTCTTACACTACAGCACTTCCGGCAGGGAAGCCGAAACTCTGAAGAATGAAATAACAGCGATGGGCAGGAAGGCGTGGACAATCGGCGAAAGATTTGTCAACAGAAGTTCTGCTGACGAATTGCTGAAACGTGCGGGTGAAGCCGCGGGCAATATCGACATACTCGTCAACAGCGCTTCCATTTATCCCAAAGCCTTCGAATCATCAATTACAGGTGAGAGTGCCGAGAATATTCTGACTGTCAATACATGGATTCCATGGATGCTCTCGAAACGTTTTTCAGAGAATGCGGACAGCGGCGACATAATCAACATCCTCGACACGAGAATCTCAGGCCATGACATCGGAAGGCCGGTGTACTACATCAGCAAGCAGATGCTCAGATACGTCACCGAAGAGCTTGCGTTGAGTCTTGCACCGCGTTTCAAGGTAAATGCTGTTGCACCCGGTCTCATTCTTCCACCGGAGGGAAGGGATTCGACATACTTCGATAAACTGAAGAATGACGTTCCAATGAAAAAAGGCGGAACACCGAAGGAAGTTGCCGATGCTGTTCTGTACCTGCTTCGCAGCGATTTCATCACCGGACAGATAATCTATGTCGATGGCGGCCAGCATATGCTGCACAGAGTTTATGGGGCAGTGTGAGACTGCTGCCGGACAAATCTATTAAGAGAGCGCAACACAATAGTATCAGAAGGAATACTGGAAAAAATGCCTGCAAAAACCAGCGATATCAGCCATGAAGACAGGATAATCATTAAAGATCTTCAGCTCAGGTGCATCGTGGGAGTAAACGAACATGAGAGAACCCAGAAGCAGGATGTACTGATTAACATCGAGCTGTGGACCGATATGGAGGAGGCGATGAGAACAGACCGAATAGATGCGACAGTTGATTATAAATCTCTGACCAAGGAGACCATTTCAAAAGTGGAGAATTCGGAATTCTTCCTTTTAGAATCGCTCACCGGGATGATCGCGGACATCTGCATTGCGAAATCCGGAGTCAGAAGGGCCAGAGTGATGGTAGAAAAACCTGGCGCACTCAGGTTTGCAAAGAGCGTTGGCATTCAGATTACAAGGGAAAAGAAAGATCGTCATGACTGATGTTTATCTTTCACTGGGATCCAATCTTGAACCTGAGAAGAACATAAGATTAGCTCTTCTCCAGCTGAGCAGAGAAATCGGTCCACTGGAATTGTCGACAGTTTACATTACTTCGCCCGTAAAGGACTTGAAGCAGCCGGACTTTTACAATTGCGTAGCCAGATGCAACACATCATTTTCACCACATAAGCTCAAATTTTCACTTCTCAGAGACATTGAAAGCAGTCTTGGGCGTAAAAGAGCAGGCGACAGATTTGCGGCCAGAACAATAGACATAGATCTGATAATATACGGAAAGCAGTGCATTGAGGCCAGGGGGCTGTACATTCCGGACCCTGACATCAGACAAAGGCCCTTTCTGGCACTCTGCCTTCTGGAGCTGAACTCTGATCTCGCTGTTCCCTGTGCGAAACTCAGAATTGCCGAAGTGGCGGCAACGATGAGTCGCGATGGAATGCAGCCGCTGCATAATTATACAAGAGAACTGCGCAGAGAACTGCGGCACTTATGAAGCCGGTATTTGCCTATTCCTGATAATCGCACATATCATTATTACAGGAGAATACCTTGATTTCACCGTTTTCTCCGTACGCCGGCTTAAGCTGCCCGCTTCCGCACTTTGGACAGAAGTACGTAAAATCAGAGACCCTGTGTGAAGACAGAATATCCCAGATGACCTTCCTTGAAAGATATTTAGCCATATCTGTAAGTGTTACATAGCCGACAACCTTTCCGGCTTTGGTCACAGTAGTCCTCTCGAGGCCGTTGCGAACCAGATATTCCGCAACCTTTGGCAATGAAAGGGTGTGCGGAACCGAAGGCAATGGCCTGCGCATCACCGCTTTGACGGATATCTCATCCGGTCTTCTGTTTCTGAGAATGAAACGCTTAACAAGGCTCCGTTCGCTGAGCAGCCCGACCGGATGACCAAGAGCATTTGTGACTATAATACCATACACTTTACTTTTTGTCATCAATTGAACGGCTTCAAAAACAGTAGAATCCTCACTGATAGTTTGATATGATTTACTCATGACTTGCTCAAGTTTCATCGATCTGACTCAACACCCTGAATAGCTATGTCCTCTGATTAACACAGGCTGGCATATTGAACA
>DAHXLZ010000275.1 GCA_027365715.1 Methanomassiliicoccales archaeon
GGTCAACCTGAGAGAACGATTAATAATGTGAAAGCAATACGCGGGCCATGAAATCGCATCTCGGAAAAGGGATGTTTCACCCTGGGTGGCTTTCAGCATGACCACAAAGGAAGCTGTTGATGGACATAGATGAGGAGTGGATCACGGGAAGAAGGTACTTGGACATGGAGGCTATGACAGAGAGGCGGGAAAGATACACGGTCTATAGGAAATTTCAGAGGATCATGTACACTGTCGGCTCTTGACATGCAATCACAGGGAAAGCTGGCAATTCAAAGAGTATTTAACCTTGATAATGACAGTATGTGTCATGATAAGGCACGGTTTTGTTGAAAAAGACATTGCACCCGAGGACGTGCATGCGAAGGCAATTGAACTCCTAAAGGGAGAGGGGTTCCAGGTGACATCCGATGATGTGAAGAGTGGAATGTGGGATGTTCACGCAAAGAAGTCGGGTGCTGAAAGGATTGTACTCGGAAGGGTACGGGATGTTGACGTGCTCATAGCAGGAACCAGGGGCAAATTCGAAGTTCAACTTCATGCGGGTATCTGGGGAAGGGACCTGGTTATACCTGCAGTGGAAGGCATCGCCTCCCTTGGTATTGCGACCGCCGCAGAGCTACATTCAGGGCACGAATTTGAGAAGAGATTGTGGAAGGAGATCGTTAACAAGATTGATCCGACACTGAAGATATGTGACATAGACGGGATGCTCTTCAAAACACAGGCGGAACTGGATCAGCATGTGAAGGCACACCAGCAGCAGATGGCCGCGCAACAGGGTTCTATGCTCGGCCCGATGGCAATGATGGGCGGCTTTGGCATGATGGGTATGATGGGGATGGGCATGTTTGGCGGCGGTCTAGGCGGACCTGGGCTATGGATCTGAAGTGAGTTGACAGTTACAGAGTGAAGAAAGGGTGCGCCGCAGCATTGCCAGCCGCTGTTCCACATCTGCCAGCTCTCCTCTTCCCGTCTTGCATTCACGCCTGGACAGTCGGTCATCATGACGCTTGGTCTGCCGAATTTGAGCGTGCCGAGCTATCCCTATTTCCATTTTGTCAGTATCTCTTCCCGATTGAAGACAGCCTTGCTTATGTAGAACAGCCCAGCGTCCACGGCTGCCAGAATTAGAGAGAGGAGGAGCATGTCTGCCGCGCTGTAGGATATGTTTCCAGCTATGACTTCAACGAAAACAAGCATGAACGGTATGAATGCAAGTCCTGCAATCTGCCCGGCACCGCGGACATCGGTTACACGCGATGAAGCTATCACAGTGAGTTCTATGCTCATTATCGCCGCAAGCGGCACCAGAAGCAGCATCATGATCCCGGAAACCCAGCTCGGGAAATAATAGTATGAAAGCCCGCCTGCCATCAGGAAGTAGTCTGAGGAAGCCATGAATATCATTGCAGATACCCAGACTGCAATAGTTGGCGGCAGGAATGCAGCTATGCCTTTTCCCAGCAATATCTCGGAGTCGCTGGCTGGTGTTGCAAACAATGGCTCAAGGCTCTTCTCGACCTTTTCACCGACTATGCTGTAGGCTGCAATCGGACCCGGCAGGATGGCCGCGAGGACTACATAGAAATATGTAAGCGAGTCTAGCCCGACGGCTGCGCTCGCGGGGATGCTATTTGCGACCTGTTGCCTTATGAATAATGACGACAGGACTGCGACCATGAGTGGAAGTACGAATATCGATACACTGACGCTCCTTCTCCTCTTCAGTATCCTCAATTCCTTTGAAGCGATCGTCAGCATCGTCCCGCTATTCATTTGGGCGTTCCCCCACGACCCTGAGATATGCTTCCTCCAGGCTGGGTGAGGCAATGCTTACAGTCTGTATTTTGCCGCCTGCCTCCACAATGGCCCTTATCAACTCCGGATTCCTCTTTGCCGGGTTGTCAAGCTCGACCGTCAATTGCAGTCTGTCGCGAGTTACCTTCCGCGGTGCCACTCCGTTCGCAGCAGCGAGAATCGCATCATTCACATCTTCCAGGCAGATGACAGTCTTCTCGGCTCCTGTCGAAGATTCGAGTTCCCGTGGAGTCCCCAGAGCCATCAGCCTGGTCTTCATGATGCCAATCCGGTCACATACACGCTGTGCCTCGTCTAGGTTATGGGTATTCAGAAATATGGTCCTCTTCTCCCTCTTCAGCTCCAGAATGAAGTCCCTCACAGTCTTTGAAGAAGCAGGATCCAGATTGGCTGTAGGCTCGTCCATGATGATGATCTCCGGATCATGGACGAGCGCCCTTGCAATAGCAAGTTTCTGCTTCATTCCTTTCGAGAAGTTGCCTGCGGGAACATCCTTACTGTCCCACAACCCAAGCAGTTTGAGGAAGCGCTCTATGTTATGTTTCCTCATTTCATCGGGACACCTGTATAGCCTGCCGTAGTACTGGAGGTTCTCGTACGCTGTCAGACTTTCATGCAGCCCAACGTTGTCCGGAACGAGACCTATCATCTTCCTTATCTTCGGGGCGTCTGAACTGGATCCGACTTCATAATCCCCTACCTTCGCGAATCCGCTTGTCTTTGAGATCAGGCAACACAGCATCCTTATAGTAGTTGTCTTGCCTGCACCATTTGGTCCCAGGAAACCGAAAACTTCCCCCTTGTTGACTTTGAAGGTGACGTCATCAACAGCTGTCAGATTGCCGAATTTCTTGGTCAGGCCATCCACTTCAATCATGCTTTGCCGCCCAATGCTGATATATCGCCAAGGGGAAGCCGCTTCTGCTGCTCAATGTGCGGGACCTCCATAGCAGTGTATCCCACCGGTGACTTGAACCAATCACAGGACAGTTCACCATGGAGCGGCAGTCTGGGGCACAGTTATCCGGGAAAGGATATCCTGCCAATATTTTAAAACATGGATATGATGCCGAACTGTGTCCGACACAATCAGGGGAGTAAGACGCCGCTGGCTGCTTGCGAAGAGACCGGGGAAGGGAAAGCCTTCAGCCGGTCGGACTTTCGATGGGAAGAGGATTGAAGCGTTAGAAAGTCATATGGGCCCTTGACCATGATTTACAATTAATCACGTCTCTGGTATTTATTCTCCTTTGGATTGGAACTGCGTCATTTTGCATCCGATTCAGCATGCCCGAATTGATGGCAGCGGCAGCGCCGAATGTAGTCTGGCATTGTTGTAGGCGCCGAATACTTGTGGCGTGTATTCGACGGTCTCACCGTAGCTGCCGAATGCACAGAGAAGGCATTCCACGGCTACAACAATGCCAGACTACATTTCGCAATAGGTTATACAACACCAGGAGAGTTCTACATGAAATGGAAAAGAGGGCTTGCACCGGCGGTGGTTAAGTTTAACGTAGTCTTAAATTTGAAAGCGTCAGTAGTGAGGCTCCTGCATAAGACCTCAGCGGAAGCGTCAATAGAACGTGAAATTAAAGTACCTTACTTCATTGAGTGTATTAAGAAATTCAACTGTGAA
>DAHXLZ010000285.1 GCA_027365715.1 Methanomassiliicoccales archaeon
ACTTCGTTTCCACCGCATTGAGAAGATTCAGATACTGTTCCCTTGTGATGTGCGGCGGGAGCTGGTCATACTCCTTCAGCCTGAGTGCACCCTGCGCATATGGCATCATTCCCTGCATTGTACGTCAGACCTCCGGGGAACCGGACATGTTCGCACTTGCAGAAGGCCGGGAACTGTCCGCACGTGGGGCAGGCTCCGACGCTGTCCGTCGGCTTTCCACACTTGCAGAACTTTGTATGAGACATGTGCCACTCCAGGTTTGCATTGCGAGTTAATCGTTTTTCGGAATGATTAACTTTTTCCTAGGGTCCCCGCAACGGCCCATGTCTGAAAACAGGTCTGGAACTATGAAAAAGTTAACTTTTCTATACCGATGATTAACCCACATTGGACGTGGCCACATTGAAGCATCACCCGCTTCATAAGAGTCCTACGGGTTTCGCCAGTGATATCTCCCATGCTTTGTTTATCGAGATGTTTATTGGATTCGTCTGCTCTGGTGAATGTTGGGATAATGTTCCATTCTGTTTCCGGTTTAGGATTCAAGTAAGATAGGAAGATCGTAATCCAATTCTTGTTGGCTATCTGAGATAATATTTAAACAACAGCCTATGTGGATTTGCTCCCGTCGGGATTTGAACCCGAGTCCCAAACTCGAGAGGCTTGGATGATTGGCCACTACACTACGGGAGCAGTTCGTGAGGAAATGCGAATGTCACTGTTGATTTAAATCTTCTTACGGGGAACGACAGTGAGAGGCCTGAATGCACATCTGCCTGCCGCCTTCCCTGAATAGCTCAATGGTAAGGCATTCTCAAGGTTAAAATAATCCAATCCATTCAAGTTAGGCATATGAGTCGCTGCCCTTCATGCGCGTCTGTTTCTACATGCCCCATCTGCGGTTCTGCTGTACAGGATATTTCGCATGTTGGCGTTCGCGGCAATGAGTCGAGCTTCAAAATTCCCATTATTGATTACACCATCAGCACAGGAGGGAATCCGTCCGGAATAAGACATTATGCTAAACCATGCGGCCACAGAATTGTTACGGCACCGGTCTCTGCGGATCTGGTTTACAACGGGGGCCCGCTGTGGGGCAACGGCTATACCTGGGTAAATATATTCTGGGGCACATTTTATGCAGACAAGGCATCACAGTCATGGATAAGCAGGGTCAACAGGGCAACCTCAAACATAGAGACAGATCAGAGCTATTCCGGAGGTCTGAAGCAGTACAACGTCGGAATGGGCAGGCTGCTCGGCAGCACCGTAGTGCCTACCGACCCGCCGGCGACAATTTCAAACACTGAGCTCGCGAATCAGCTCATCTCGTGGATATCCTCAGGGATCGCAAAAGACGTCGGTTCAAAAGGCGCTTATAATATATTTCTCCCTCCAGGCGTCACTGTCACGCTGTCCTCGGAAGGTTCTTGCGCAGTATTCTGCGACTACCACGACACGGTAGATGGAGCGAAAGGCCCGTTTTACACAGTTGAGCCATATCCGTGCAGTTCAGGATGCAACCAGTGTACATCGAGCGAGTTCGACACACTCACCATGGGACTCTCGGAGGAACTGATAGAACTGAAGACGGACATGAATCCAGGGACGGGCTGGGTCATAGGTAATGAAGAGCTGTGTGATTTCTGCGACAAGCACTTTGTGTGCAACAAATTACCAACCGGCGAATACGTCAACGCATGGTACGACAGGGCGAAAGGCGCGTGCTGGACTGTCAGATAGAAGGGATATGCGATGATCAGAAAGATCTTCTGGGAAGATGCCTATGTTCGTGAGTTTGAAGCAACTGTACTGGAGTCGTCGGAAGGCAGGGTTATCATGGATGCAACAGCATTCAATCCGAGAGGAGGCGGTCTTCCAGGTGACACAGGCGCGATTGCCGGAATACAGGTTGTAGACACTGTCAAGGAAGGTGATTCTATAATCCACATTCTTGGTTCTCAGGTGCAGCTTGCCGCGGGCACGAAGGTCAATTGTGCTCTGGACTGGGAGCGGAGATACAGGATAATGAGAATGCACACCGCAGCGCATGCTCTGAGTGCTGTTTTCAACAGGAGGGCAGGTGCACTGATAACAGGAAACAGAATAGAACCTGAAGAGTCGCGAATTGATTTCAGTCTGGATAACATGGACAGGGAAGTCATGACTTCATATGTCGAAGAAGTGAACAGGGAAATCGGCAGAAACCCCGCAGTCACCAGTTATTTTCTTCATAGAGATGAGGCGATGAAGATCCCTGCGGTTGTGAAACTCGCCGGCGCTTCGCCACCCGATGTTGAGAATTTCCGTATTGTGGAAATAGAGGGTCTGGACACTCAGGCCGACGGCGGCGTTCATGTGAAGAGCCTCGGCGAGCTGAAAGGGATTGTTCCTGTAAAGTTTGAAAACAAGGGCAAATCCAACAGGCGTCTTTACTTCAGGCTGAACGACTGATTTTTCAGCTCACTTGAGCTTCTTCATTGCTTCAACCGCTTTGCCGCTTCCGTGCACTATCTCGTTGTATGCCCTGACCATCTTTGCCGGTTCCCTGTATTGCCAGACGTTTCTGCCAAAGACAACTCCCTTTGCGCCCGCGCTCATTGCGTCCGCAGCCATCTGGAATGCTTCTGCCACGCTGTCTGTCTTTGGTCCGCCTCTGACCAGTGCAGGCAGAGGAGTGCACTCCACCGCTTTTCTGAAGCTGCCGGCGCTTCCTGTGTAATCAACTTTCAGTATGTCTGCCCCTGCTTCAAAACCCATTCTCACCGCAAGTTGAATCAGTTCATCATCACGGACAGCCTGATATCCGGGTGCTATCCCTATGGGTTCAACAACGAGCGGCAGTCCGTACTCTTCACATTCGGCAGCAACTGCCACTATGTCTTCCATGTTATCCCCTTCCTGCTCATCGGTGGAATGGCCTATGAGGAGGAAACAGACTGCCGCATCTGCACCGGCCCTGACGGCATCACTAACCGAGTAGAGCAGTCTCCTGTATCCCTCCTTCGGTGCGGGGTGCACACGCCACATGTTGGAAGTGTCTATCCTCGCCACGAGGGCAGGGGAGCCGCTTCCGAGAAAATTCTCCTTCAGCATATTTGCCACAGGCGGTGTGCACTGCAGGGCATCCGGTTTTCCGCCGATGATGGCTGAAACTGTCTTATCGAGTTGCTCAACGCCGCTCAGCGGTCCCATGAAGAGGCCGTGGTCTATCGCTATCACCACGCCTTTTCCGTCCTCGTGTCTGAGGATCCTGGACATCCTTCTTTCTATTCCCAGGTCGTTTTTCATTTTGTTCACCCTGCTTCCACTATTATTTTTCTGGCCGCAGAAACATCTTCTGCCAGCCTGAAAGCTTCACGCGTCTCCTCCAGCCTGAATGTGTGGGAGATTATGCTTTCAAGCTCTTCAGAATGTGAAGCAATCATGCCGATGGCCTCTGCAACATCACGTTCAATGCCTGAATATGTTGTTATTATTGAAATCTCTCTCCTGAAGAGGCTGGAAAAATCGCTCTTCAGCAGTGTACCGGGCTTTGGCAGTCCAAACTGACTCAGCTTCCCTCCTTTTCTGAGAGTGGCAATACCCGTGTCTGTTGCCGAAGCACTTCCGGTTGCAATAATGGTTATGTCCGAACCCATACCACCACTGCATTCCTGTGTTCCTTTTACAGCTTCACCGGGGCTGAACGAGTCTTGTGCGCCGAGTTTACGGGCAAATTTCATCCGTTCCTCTGAAATGTCAACGACCGATATGTGGCCCGCGCCCATAATTCTGAGTGCGGATACGTGGAGCATGCCTACCGGCCCCACTCCTACTACTGTGACAAAGCTCCCGGGTCCAAAAGAAACCTTTTTCAGTCCCCTGATTACACATGCGAGCGGCTCAATCATGGCTCCGGCCCTGAATGACAGTTCAGGCGGAAGCCTGAACACCGCTCCCCTGCTGACATTCCACTCAGGAACCCTGAAATATTCAGAGAGGCCGCCGGGACTTATGTTGGACTGTGAAAAGCGGGGGCACATCGTTTCACTTCCGCTCCTGCATAAATGGCACTGATAACACGGCACATGGTGATGTGGAAACACTCGATCGCCCGCGTCGAAGCCGCTGACCCCTTCACCGACGGACACTATCTCACCGACCGCTTCATGTCCAAGTATTCTGGATGGATAGTTGCCGTGCAGCTTTTCCACATCCGTCCCGCATATGCCGCAGGCTCTCATCTTCACAACAAGTTCGCCGTGACCCGGTGCCGGAATATCCTGCTCCGAAATGTCCAGCCTGCCGTCATCTCCTATTACGCACGTTTTCATTCTGGCGATGTAAGAGGGTTCTGATTTAAAGACATTTACAGGTGAATTTGCCATCAAACTCAGGCAAATACGTGTCTGCTGTCTGGTTTGCGACTCTCCGGGATTATCTCCTTTCAGCATCTTCAGATGCCGGGGAATGATGCTGTTTGAAAGAGTCGAAAACATTTATTTACTATATTCATGACTAACACAGAGCAGGTAACCGCATGGCCCTTGTCTATCCATCTCCAAATCTTGTGCTGCTCTTTTCCACGTACCTGATACTCATGGGTTCAATCCTTGCTTTCGCCATTTACGAATTCAATTCAGGCGTAGCATTTCAGGTCATCACGCTGATTCTCGGCGGCCTTTTTTTCTCCTTCCTGATATTTCACAATATTATACATGTCCCGACGTCGTTCATCTCTTTTCTTACCGAATTCTCCATACCGATGGTGACGACGCTTGTCCTAGTCCTGATTTATGCTGGTATGGGATTGAAGCTTGGCGCCGACGCCAAGACGCTGCGCGGTTCAGGGTTCAGGGTCGCATTGGCCGGAATAGCGATGGCTGTGATGGACATCGTCCCGCCTGCGATTATACTGGGATATCTCTGCGAGCCTCTTCTGCACTGGCCATGGTTCTATGGTGCGCTTCTCGGAACACTTCTCGGCGAGACATCCGCCGCGGTCGTCGTTCCATACCTCAATCACCTGATGGACCTGTTGAAGGAAAGAGGTGAAGACGTCGAACACATGAAAAAGCTTTCAAGTGTTATGAAGCTGGAGTCGACAGTAAACAGTATCGTGCTCCTCCTTTTCGTGGCGATTTTCTACAACCAGATATTTTTGAACAACACGACGCCTACTCTGGGCAGTTTTCTCACAACGACCTACCAGTCGCTTGCCGGCGTCCTTGTTTACCATTCAATGGTACTGCTCTTTGTTCTCGTGGGCATTCCTGTACTCGTCTTTCTGGGCTCGAAACTGATTGTGATGGGTGTCAAACGGAAGATTGTTGACAGGAAAAAGAGCAAACTCAAGGCGTATGCATTTTTTTCTCTGAATGATATCGTGGTCAAGAAGGAACAGACAGATTTCAGCGAGAAACAGCTTCGTATGGGTATGATACTCTACGGCATCGTGCTCGGCATCGCACTGCTTGTTTACGAGTCCATCCTCTATCTTACATCATTTGCCGGTTTCACAAACATCCTCTTTACCCTGATCGGTCTGATTTATCTCGGTTTCTTCATCGGTTTTCTCTTTCCTGGCGGAGAGAAAAACGTCCTTGACAGGGATACCGACGCAACGGGTGAACGGACCTTCACAGGAATGATGCTTTTTCATGACGAATTTGAGCTTCTCGTCAGGATTGTTTTCTATTTCAGTATCGGGATAGAGCTGGGAATAATGCTCTTTTCGCCGCCTGCAGGAGTCCAGGCAGTACCGTCCGGTGAGCTCTCAGGTGTGATAATTCTCATTGTGATAATGGGCCCGCTCTTTCTGCTCTTCAGGTTAATCAGCGGCGGAGTCGGGCTTCCCATCGCATTCTACAGCCGGTACTCCATTGTTAAATCGAATGGAAAGGACATGGGACTCGTTGCGGCGACCATGCCCAAGGGAATCACTGTCGCTGCCATAGCCGTACTGATACTGAAGTCCGGCATCAATTTCGGAAGCACTATCTATGTCCTGGCGCTGGTCTCGATCATCATATCGACACTGGGTTTCACATTCATTTCGTCACTGGGAATGCGATCAATCGAAAACAGGAAAAAGAAGAGAGAGCAGACGGAACGCACCGTCGCCAAAGAGCTCTGACGGAACATTCACTTTCCTGTTACGGGCTTGAGGAAAGCGGCGACTTTTTCAGCATCACGGAACTGTATGGATTTTACGCTCACGGGTGTTATGCTGATTTCAGACTTTCCGAGGACGGTATGCAGGTCTGTATCCGGCTCAAACTTCCGCTTTTTTGTCCCTGCAAGCCAGTAGTATGTATTTCCTTTTGGGTCTTTTCTCTCAACAACATAGTCGTCAAACATTTCGCTGGCCATCTTTGTAATGCGCACAGGAGTGTTTCGCCCGGTCTTCACAGGAAAATTCACGTTGAGCATGTCAACGTCGTCGGGAAAGCCATTTTTCATCAGGAATGAAACTATCCTGGCAGCCCACCAGGCTGCATTGCTGAACTCCTTCTCTGTAACAGGTTCATCCTCGGACTCAATTTCCTTTGAAAACGCCACAGACTTGATGCCTATGATTGCACCCGACATTGCAGCAGACACCGTGCCTGAAGAGAAGAAAGACTGCATGCTTATGTTTCCGCCTATATTTATGCCCGAAACAACCATCTCAATCCTGCTTCGCTTGTAAAGTTTGTGGACTGAAACAAATACGCAATCTGCAGGCGTTCCTCCCACCGCAGTAGCTTCGTAACCTCTTATTCTCACTTTGCTGATGCGCACGGGTCTGTGGAAGGTTACACTCATTCCGGTGCTGCTCTGAGCTCCCTTGGGCGCAACAACCCTGATATCCAGTTTCTTCGACAGCGCTATTGAGAGTGCCCTGAGCCCCGGGCTGTAAACACCATCGTCGTTTGTAATCAGAAGCATATCAATCCATGCACACCGCGTATATTTTTGTTCTCTATTTAGAATATTGTCGAAATTCAGGCA
>DAHXLZ010000290.1 GCA_027365715.1 Methanomassiliicoccales archaeon
ACAACAAACCGCGCTCCTGCTGAAACTTTTACCGATCGCACAGTTACCTTGAAGTCCGTCGGTGCATTAAGCAGCTTCGCGTCATCGGAAAACGAGTACTGTGTTTTTGCCATACAGACCGGGTAATCAGAGGCTCCGATTCTGTCGATCATATCCAGATCCGCAAGTGCGCTCTTTTCGAAAATTACACCATCGGCTCCATAAACTTTTGTTGCAATTTTCACAATCTTTTCTTTCACTGTGTCATTCATTTCATAAGTGTAACTGGGAATCCTTTGCCCGCCGTCAGCCTTTGACAGGACGGCTTTTGCAAGGTCGAGACCTCCTTCACCTCCCTTTTCAAATATATCTGCTACAGCAAAGTGGACGTTGTTTTCCTCCAGCAATTCCCTGATGGCGATGAGCTCGTTTTCGGTATCCGTTGCAAAACGATTGATGGCAACTACCGGTTCAAATCCGAATCGCCTTATGATGCCGACGTGCCTGAGGAGATTTGGCATTCCTCTTCTGACGGCCGCGGCATCCTCAGTCGCAGATTCCTTTGCACCGCCATGCCTCTTCAGTGCACGAATCGTGGCAACAATGACAAAAGCGCTCACCTGAATATTTCCCGTCCTCGAAACGATGTTGATGAACTTTTCTGCCCCAAGATCAGAGCTGAAACCCGTTTCTGTAACAACATAATCAGACAGCAGCATGCCCAGCTTGTCCGCAATCAGACTGGATGTCCCGTGAGCTATGTTTCCAAACGGACCGGTGTGGACAAATGCAGGAACGCCCTCGGTTGTCTGAACAAGATTCGGCTGCAATGCATATTTTAACAACGCTGCCATTGCACCATGAGCGTTCAGGTCTCTGGCAAAAACCGGATTCCCTGATCTGGTGTATCCCGCAATGATGTTTGCCAGCCGTGACTTCATGTCTGCGTAGTCTGCGGAAAGCCCCACTATCGCCATTACCTCGGAGGCAGGCGTTATTACAAATCTGTCCAGTGCAAGTGCTCCCGTATCCCTGTCGCCGGCACCAACGATGATCGACCTCAGAGACCTGTCGTTCATATCAACTGTGCGGGGGAAAGCTATTCTCTTCGGATCCAAACCAAGCTCATTTCCATGATAGATGTGATTGTTTATCATGGCAGAAAGCAGGTTGTGCGCTGCTGAAATTGCAGGAAAATCGGCGGTAAATATGAGATTTATTCTGTCTGCGGGATGCACCATTGACCGCCCTCCTCCTGTAGCTCCTCCCTTAACACCAAAACAGGGCCCCAGTGAAGGTTCCCGAAGTGCGACCACAACCTTTTTCCCCAGCTTCTGAATTGCCTGGGCAAGACCGATTGAAATGGTCGTCTTTCCCTCGCCTGCAGCCGTCGGTGTCATGGCGGTAACGATTATCAGTTTACCTGCGCGCCGGTTGTCAAATTTTTCCAGTGTGCCAAGATGAACCTTTGCCATATGGTTGCCATATCTTTCAATATCTTCTTCCTCCAGGCCGATTCTCTTTGCGATTACGCCTATATCTGCAAGATTTGGATTTTTCATATTTTATTCCTCCGATCCTGCTAAATGGAATTGCCATCGAACCTACCTGCTGATAAACCCGTTACGTCTCAGCGAGGCAAACATTTCCCTGCTTTTATCTATTATTTCCTTCGCATTTGCATGATAAGCATCCTTTGAAAGTCTCTTCTCCGCGATGCCGAGTTCGACCGCTTTAGCCGCCACCGTAGCAGAAACGCGCGGGTACAGATCCTCTTCTTCCATTCCCGGCATAATGTAATCTTCATCAAGCCTGTCGTCCGTCACCATTGAAGCAATTTCGTTTGAAGCCGCAATGCACATTTCATCTGTAATGCCATGAGCTCTGGCATCAAGTGCCCCTCTGAATATGCCGGGAAAACCCAGTGAATTGTTTATCTGGTTGGAAAAGTCCGATCGCCCTGTTGCAACGACTAGCGCACCGGCCTCCTTTGCTTCCCATGGCCATATTTCCGGAATCGGGTTTGAAAGCGCAAATACAATCGGCGCGTCACTCATTTTCTTAATCATTTCTTTGGTCAGCACATTCGGACCGGAGCGCGAAAGGGCTATGACTGCATCTGAGCCGGCCATTGCGTCCTCGAGTCCGCCTGAAAGCTGAGACCTGTTGGTTGTAACGGCTATTCTCCATTTCACCGGATTGCCTTTGCCCAGATCCGGCCTTGATTCGCTGATAATTCCCCTGCTGTCGACTACTTTCATTTCACTGACGTTGAATCCGCCTGCACTCAGCAGCAGAGCGACTCGTGCATTTGCCGCTCCTGCCCCTACGAGCGTGATTACCGCTTTGTCTCTTCTCAAACCTTTGAACTTCAGTGCGTTGACAAGGCCAGCCAGAACAACCGTCGCAGTTCCCTGCTGATCGTCATGCCAGACAGGAATGGTGCTCTGTTCCAGCAGACGATCCAGTACACCGAAACACTTGGGTTGCTCTATGTCCTCGAGATTTATCCCTCCAAATGAAGGCGCTATCCATTTTACCGCTTCCACTATATCATCAGGTTTTTGTGTCGCCAGGCAGATCGGATAGGCATCAACCCCGCCCAGATATTTGTAGAGAAGTGCCTTGCCCTCCATGACTGGCAAACCAGCCTCGGCCCCGATATTTCCGAGTCCGAGGATTCTGCTGCCGTCGGTGACGATTGCAACACTGTTCCATTTATTGGTAAAATCATAAACAAGCTGAGGATCCTTTGCGATTGCTTTGCATGGTTCCGCCACTCCCGGTGTGTACCATATGGAGAAATCTTCAAATGAGTCAACAGGCACTTTGGGAATAATCTGTATTTTGCCCTTGTAGCGGGGATGGAGCCGCATCGCCTCTATACCCGGTCTGTAAGCATCGGTAATGAGTGATTCGACTTCATCCCGGAGTGTAAAACGTTGAGCTATAAGGCCAACCGGCTGACCGTTTTCCACCACAAGCAGGCGCCTGAAATTATGATGGATCATAATAAGCAGCGCGTCTTTCACCTTTGCCTTCGGTGAGATTGTAACAACCGGTGAGGACATTATTTCTCTGAGCCTTACATCGTTGACGTCCCTTCCTTCCCCAAGAACTTTATTCAGGAGGTCTCTTTCGGTGACTATGCCTACATGCCTGCCTCCTTCAACGACTATTACGCTGCCTGCCTGATTATCCCTCATCATCTTTGCTGCTGCAGCCGCTGTTTCATTCAAATCAAGCATGAAAAGAGTTTTTCGCATGTAGTCTTCCACAGACTCTTCAATGTTTATGATTGCCAAGTGACATCACATCCTGTAGATACAACCGGTTGAATAACAGAGAGATGCGCATATAAATCAGCCTCACTGATTATCTGCAATCACGATTCTGAAAATCCCTGTCTGCGGCGAAGCAGTTTCAGCTCACAACAACTGTTCCCATCATCCAGCCTGGTGTGGCTGTAGGGCCCGCCCATCCTGTTGGCCCCGAACCGCATGCCGCTTCACACTGCCATACATACACACCGGAATGATAGAAGATAAATGAAGCCTGCACGACTGAAAGAGGTTCCACCGGTATGTTGAGTATCACCGGGTTTCCAAGAATCCTTCCTGCTATCACAGTGAATGTATGGGAAATGTCATTCGCAGGTACAGAAGATGTCTGTATTCCACCTGACACACTTATGCCATTTGAACTGAAACTGGAGTTGACATTCTGAATGGTATATGTTGCAATCTTATCTCCAAGGGTGCCCGTCACGCTGGCATAGTTTCCGTTAGGATTGAGAGGACTTGTGGCGTTATCCAGGTTTATTATTGTCAGTACTATCAGACGATTTGCGGGAAAGGACAGGTTCGCAGAAGAATAGAGAACTCCGCGCTGCAAAACAAAATAAGCGTCCTGGTAGCCCACACTGGAATTGAACCAGTTTCTTGGCGTTACAAGAAGTGTCAAGTGAAATGGAACGCCTTCCACGTTCTGTTCAGGTGAGGCCTGAGAATACTTTGTCAGCAGATAAGGCATGGCCGCAATTGAAAAACCGCTGATCATGACGAGCGTTATAATCACGACCTGAATACGTACAGACGAACTCATGACCATACACTTCCGTTATCGCACTGACAGGACATCGAATCTGACATATGAATCACCAGTGAAAGCATTCACTGTATGATTACGCATTCATCGCTTAACAACTGTCTGTTGATACAATAATTACAATACACACGTCCGGGCAAAAATTATCACACACCTCCGTGCACTGTTCCGCCTGAACGGAGCTCTGAAATTCCACGCAGACGCTGGCTGCCATGGATGTGGATCACATCAATGGGGGGACTAACGAGCATTCACCGCCATATCCATACGGAACGAAGC
>DAHXLZ010000303.1 GCA_027365715.1 Methanomassiliicoccales archaeon
TCTGCATATGACTTCGGTTCTGACAGTGGTGAAACTTCTGAAGGAATCGCAGTAGCATGGACTGGCTATGGAGCGGCTAAACTCGGCTGCGGACCTTCATTTCTATACGGCATGTGGAATGTCTCCGCAAACAAGGGTATGGCTCTGTACTCCGGCAGGGTAACTCCCTCCAACGCGTTTCTATTTGTTTCAGCGGGCAACGATTACTCGTCGAAATCAGCCTCCTGGGTCCCGCTTCCCACCTCAGGGAATTTTTCATTTCAAATACCACTATCCAATTACACAGTTAAGGCGATGCTTTCCAACTATGAACCCGCGACATCACGACTCAAATCAGGCATGGTCATTGGACTTAATCTCTCATTGAATGAAGAAATATACACACCGCTTTATGCTATGAACAGTGCACAGGCTGCGGCCGTTTCCTTCTTCGGCAACGGGTCAGCCAGTTCACCGTACTTTCTTTTCGACAACACAGTCCGAACTTTTGGACAGGAATTCTCTGTCGCCAACGCCGTGGGCTATCCGATCTTTTCGGGATTCATGCTGATGAATGTCAGTCATGCCAGCATTAACGGCCTCGCAGTTCTGCGCGCCGCTGTCTCCTCCGGTGCAGTTGTTGCACTCCCGGATGTCCTTTATGACACTTCTGGTATTTCCATCTGGGGAACACAGTTTGCAGGTCTTCCCTCTTTCACAGCTCTTCTTCAGGATGTGCGGCTATTCCCGGATCTGACTGTTATAAACTCAAGTGCGGACCTCATAGGCTCCTCAAATTTCATGGGAGGATTTGCAGGTGTCTATATTTACAAGGGCACCGGCAATTATGTCTGGGGAAACACCTTTGCAGCCAGTGAAACTGATCCCGGTCAATTCGGCATCATTGTTAACAGCTCCGGCAATACAATCTTCAATAACTATTTCTGGGGTCAACAGATACCTGCTTTCTCTTACTTCATTACAAAGACAGGCGCATTACAGCTGAACAGATGGAACATCTCCAGAATGCCTTCCTCCAACATAACCATTGTCAATCGATATATTCTGTCCGGAAGCATAATTGGCCTCAACTATCAGGGCGGAAATTACTGGTGGAACTTCAATGGAACAGTACCGTTCAGTGAAGGAAACATGATTTCCGTGCCGGATTACGCTCCTCTGATACCTTCCTCAACTCTTGATATTACCGAACATGGGCTTCCTTCCGGAACAGTCTGGAGTGTTGTTGTCGATGGTTCATCAATGGCCACGACTTCGAACGCAATGCTGATGTATCTTCCCGGCGGAAACTATACTTATTCCGTCCAACCGACCAGATATTACTATCCTGGTGGAGGAGCAGGTGTCGCGGAACTCGACGGAAATCACATCAGAGTAACGGCAAACTTCAACCGTTTCGGCTTCATACTCGGACGTGTTAATCCCGACGGTTCCCATGTTACTGTCAATAACGAGACTGTTTCGGTCAGTAATGGAACGTTCACTATTCCAGTCCGGGGAGGTTCATCATCGATTGTGGTAACATCACCCGGATACCTGCCTTTCCGGGAGAATTTGACCATGATTAGCGGGGAGAACAAATCGCTTCAGATATCGCTTCTGGCAGAGCAACATTATCCCTCAGTCATCCCCCTTCTGTTTCTTCTGATCGCGGTAATATCATCTGCAGGAATGACTCTAATCCGAAGTGTACCATCGCTGCGAATGAAGCTGAAGAAAAGACAGGCACCCGCCTTGAAAGAGTATGAATGGAAAATCCGGAAAAGATAATTACACATTTCTGGTGAAGAATCCCACTGCGGCTTCGTTCAGAAGTGTCTCACAATTGACTATTACGCTGAAATTGTGAAACACATCGTACATCGGCTTCACAACTTCATCCAGCTCTTTGAAAGAATCCGCATAAAGCAGCACTGAAACGCCCGCCGGTGTTAAGGCGCTCAGGAGATACTTCTCTCCCACTCCCGGAAGAGAAAGCAGTTGATCCCTCGTCGAAATCCCACTCTTTTTGTTATTCGGGACAGACAGGATATACGTCATTAAGTTCGAAACATTTGTCGGCATCAGGAGCACGTAAGATGAAAAGAACATTTCTCTGACGAATCTGTCCAGATGCCTTCTCACCGTTCTCCCGGGTATCCCGGTGGCTCCAGCTATTGAATTAACATTAACTTCTCTGATATCCTTATATATCATAATTCTGAGTATCTGTGAATCTCTCTTGTCTCTTTTTAACGCCGGAACCGGTGCTTCTTCCCCTTCCGGGAGAAATGGCGTCTTATCCAATCCCTTCCCCCAAAGGGCAATTTCCAGCAGTCTCATATCTGCCGAACATCTTTCGTAGCTCTCCTCAAGCAGGTCCATGGTACAAAATCTTTCACCAGGCAGTATCCCGGTCTGCCCCCTGGTATGATATAAAGTCCCGGTGTGAATCATCTCAATAAAGGGAAATTGCGGCAACATACTCTTGAGTGCATTTTCACTGTCGTTCTTCAACTTGAAGGCAAAGGTATATCTTGTCAGGTCCAGCGCTCTGGAAGAGGGTCTCAAAATCACTTTCCTTACTGGTCCCCTGTAGAGAAAATCCCTTCTCAAATATATTGAGGAGGCCGGTGCACCCAGCTTTCTTGAAATTCTGTATGGTAATGGAATAGTTGAAAAAGAAGTGTCCTCAGCCTGTGGCCAATTCCAGCAACGGAATACGTCTCTAGCGAGGTTGTCGAACACATTATTAATTCAATTTGCCATATATATACATTCTTGTGTCATTTCATCCCGGGGCCCGAAACATGATTTAAAAGCAAATTGGCTATAATATACGTGCCTGAGTCGAGGGCGCATGGGATTCCATGCGGTAATGCGTAGGGGGGGACGAGCAAACGAATGACAATAAGAGACTAACGCTAATCAGCACTGAAGTGATATTCTCCGTGATAGGAATAACACTGATACGCATGATTATGTTTCCGACGCCGGTAGACGTTCTTTCATTCGGTGTTGCGTGCATATCAGGGTTCATTGTGAACGTCGCCTGGACATTCCAGAGGTCTGTTACCTCGGAAGGCGCCAGGCTGAGATACAGGGTCAGGTACAGGCTACTGAGAGAATGATGATATGGGCAGTTTTCCTGCTCCTGTCTGCAGTCGCCGGCATTGCAACAGTTGTGGCTGCAGCTGCTCTTTCAGCAAGATATCTCGGCCTGATGAGAAAGGAACTTTTCCGGGCTGTGATTATCTTTCAGTTACTGGCATTAGTCCTATTTCTGATATCGATTCTGGATGTGTATTCAGTTTACCCGATCTTACTCAAATCTCTCTTTGCATTACTGGAGCTCCTGTACACGTCATTACTGTTCTTCAAATATGTGAGATCTCAGCTATATGTTCCAGCTGCTTTCATACAGGCTGCATTGCTTGCAATGGTTCTGTACTCAGTGGCGCCTGTTGCTGTCGCAATCTCGGTTTTCTTTGCTGTTTTCTCCACAATTTCAGTGTCCATGAGGGATGAAGGTGAGAGGTCTTATCCGTTTATTATCCTGAGCTTTCTGCTTCTCGATTTTTCACTCGCTACGCAGGGACTGGAACAATTCATTTCGCTTGATGTCAGGTGGCTGTTTGTTGCACTGCTCGCTTTATCAACCGCGCTATTCCAGTTTCCCGTCTTTTCACTGATGAGGGAAAGAGATGCAGAATTGTAAGAGAAGTTCGATGCAAATACATGCTGATGTTCTCAGGGCTATGTCAACAGGAGAGTCAAAGGTGAGCCATTTGATGAGACAGGCAAATGTCAGTCATGAAGTGCTGGAACAGGTTTTGAGATCATTGCTGATAAACGGTCTAACAGAACTGGACGGAGGCGAACTTACTCATTTTGTTATTACACAGAAGGGCTTTAAATTCCTCGAGGAGTGCAGGCATTTTTCTGAAGTGCTTGATAAGTACGGCTTTACTCCTTAATTCCGAGTATTTATTGGTTGTGATTTTTCAATTCATTTCGCTTATTTAGATATCATTACGATGAGCGATTGCGATTACTATGGCGAGGGGAAAAACAAGTTATAATGGAGCAGTGGCTACAGTGGTTTTTGTTTCACTGTTTGTCATGGCTGGCTTTGTGGGCGGGTTTATAGGGAACGCAGGAGTTTCGCAGCATTCTGGCAACAAGGTTGTCAATGCCACTTCATCTTCAGGCAGCGGTAATATGAACCTGTTGACCGA
>DAHXLZ010000325.1 GCA_027365715.1 Methanomassiliicoccales archaeon
CTTTGCCCTTCTCTTTCCTTCACCGATAACATCGTCAAGCAGAATCACAGATCCTGCCCTGGTGGACATCTTTCCTTCAGGCAGTGAAACAAACGAGTAGAACAGAAATTCAGGTTCCCTTCCGGTGCCGAGTAGACGCAGAGCGATCGAGAGGAACCTGATTCCCAGCTTCTGGTCCTCGCCAAGTACATCGACAAGCCTGTCGGCTCTCGCGAATTTGTCGATATGATATGCAACGTCCCTTGTCGTATAGAGACTCGTGCCGTCTGCCCTTGTGAAGTAGAAACGGTCTTCGCCGTCCTTGCCTGTTACGGGTATGTACCACGCGCCTTCCTCTTCACGTGCCTCGGGGAGCTTCTTCAGTCTGTCTATGACGCCGGCGACTTTGCCGCTGAGAATAAGATCGCTCTCGTATGAGTACCGGTCCAGCTGCACATTTATGCTCGAAAGGCTCTCCCTTATGCCTGAGAGCACATCATCGGCCACCTTTCTTACAGTCCTGATGGTCTCAGGGTCGCCGCTGTCAACATTTTTCTGCATCTCCTGTATTTCTGCCGCACACTTTTGATCCTTCTTCAGAAGCTCGCTGGTTCTGATGTAGTAATCGACGAGCCTGTGATCAATTTTTCTGTTTCCATCGCCTGCTCCTTCAAGATTTTCGACTCCCCAGACAAGCGACGTCACCTGCCTTCCGGCATCATCGACATAGTATTCCGATTCCACATTCACACCGGCCTGCGCCATGCATCTCACAAGTGTATCGCCTATCAGTGCGTTCCTTGCCCTGCCTATGTGAACGGGACCGTTCGGATTTATCGAAGTGTGTTCGACGATAACCTTCTCAGTGCTCAGGGCAGATCTGCCGTAACTGCCGCCGGACTGTCTTATCGCAGTCACGGTCTCCGCGGACAGTGCAGTCGGGTCTGCATTAATATTAAGGTAGCCGTTTTCAGCCCACATTCTCAGCGCTGTGCCTCTGTACCCCTCTGCGAGCCCGGATGCAACAAGCTGTGGTGATTTCCCTGCTCTTTTCGCGAGTGTGAAGCAGGGAAATGCAATATCGGCCCTCGCTGAGGGTATTTCGAGCTCCACCCGGGCCGCAGCACCGTAATCTGAAGTTATTCTGGAAGTTATGTAGTTTCGCGCCTCCTCAACATACTGCTCCATCGGGTCCATGTTCAGCTCCCCGTTCTGTACCGCAGTATGGCCGCAAGCCCGGAAAAAGCAGTCATGAGCATTTTTCCCTCCTCCGATTCGGAGGAGATGAGTTCCACCTGCGTATCCATCTGATCCGCTTTTTCAAACAGCTCGTCCACAAGATCCTTTTCAGATGTCATTATCGTCTGCGAACCGCATTTGTCGCATGCCGGCGCTGTGCTGTCTTCATCAGATTTTGTCGCATTCATGATGTTTCCGCAACTTGCGCACTTATATTCCCTGATTGTCTTCTTCAGCCCCTCGCTGACGAGCAGGAGTGAGACTGCGCCGATGTTAAGGGCAGCCAGGACTTCTTTCAATCCATATGTTCCAAGCCCGTTGTCAGTTTTCCTTATCTCTTCGAGCAGGCGTTCGATAAGCAGTTTCTGCTTCATCACGTCAAGGTCCTTCAACCTCTCCCTGGCTTTGTCGACAAGTTCCCTCAATCCATATTCGTCTGTATAGCCAACGTCAAAAGTGTCTATGACCTTCTTCTGCAACTCGTAGTGGAGGTAATTTTCCTTTACAAAGAAATCCTTTGTGCTTCCGGGACCTCCGACCAGTATGCCGCTCATATTCTTTACATTCAGAAAAACATTTGTGCACACTTCTGCAACATTCTTGTAATATTCATGCGCGGCTATCTCTATCAGCCGCTCGTACCTGAGTGAAGACTGGCCACCCATCCTGTGTTTGCTGGGCACCTGCGAGTGCATGTTTTTCACAACCTGTACGGCCTGCCCCCTGAGAAAACCGATTGTTGCCTCCTTCCTGTCAATGACAATCAGCCCGTAAATATCTTTGACCTCGATCATTCCGTTGAGCGGTTCCACAAAGAAGGTTGAGTCACACCTGTAAAGAAGTGTTGTAACCGGCTCAGGCGGCTCTATCACGTGCTGTACCATCGTCGTCTGGTCACCATTTTTCGGAACTGTACCGACAAAGAAGGCGATGCCGTTTTCCGGTGCAATCATCTTGTACCCTTTCAGCCTCGAGAGTATTGAGCTGATGGCACTCTGCACGTTCTTCCTTGTGGATGATGATTTGATATTCGAAGACTGAGACTGCTCATCCCTCAGGTAATTCGCAACATCTGAAATGACCTTTTGAGCAGGCACGTACAGCGAGATCAGCTCTGTTCCTCTGCCCTGGTACTTCGCTATTTTTTCTATCTCCCTCCTGAAGTCGTATCTCTGCTTTTCTGTAATTTCCATCTCATTCACGTCTGTATATTTTTAATACTAAGATAATCTCTCCCCATCAGCTAAAAGTGCATTGCAAAGGCAGGTTGTCAAATGGCGCAGGAAAGAATTGCCATATCTATCGGCGGCTCAATACTGGTTCCGGACAATGAAGACATGTCATACATTAAACAGCTCGCCTCTACACTTCTTGATATGGTGCCTCTTTATAAATTTCTGG
>DAHXLZ010000326.1 GCA_027365715.1 Methanomassiliicoccales archaeon
CCCCTTCTCGCCGCCCTGCCATAGCCGAAAACGTTTCTCTTCTCGCCGCATGTTACAACGCACAGCCCGCTGACTGTGCACTTCTTCTCATCTATGGTCGGGTGCCAGTCGATCTCTGATCTCTCGATGCCATGCCACATTGAAAAAGGGTTACTGTTGTCTATTTCCGGCGTGTCGACATCCCCCGGTGCCCCCTTCTTTTGTACTATCAGTGACATGATTCGGGAACTTACAGAGTCTTGCATCGAGTTCCTCCGTTATCGCTGGAAAGATCTTGTGACCTATCACTACACGTCTCAGGAATGTTTTGGCGTCCGTCGAAAATGTGATTGCATCTTCGGGGCATACTCTTGCACATCTGGTGCATCCTACCATGCATTTCTTTGGATTTGTGACTGCTGGCTTTACTTCTTGTTTTACTCACCTGAAAACGTCGTTGCCGCAGGTGAGGATGCTCAGGCCGCATCCGGTACAGTTGTCATATTGAATAGCTGGAGACCAGTTCAGTTCATTTCTGTCCACACCGTGCCAGGGCTTGCCTATAGTTTCCACTGTTCCCGGATCCTTCGCACCGGAATATGTCCATAAGTATCCGACGCCTCACATATTCATTCAAAGGCACCTGCGACCTTCCGGGAATACACCTGTTTGAGATGATGGTGGATGGGCAGCAGATTCCCCGGCGTTAGAACGAACTCAGAGAATTCAGTTCATACCGAATACACTTCTTCCTGGGAATGTGATGTCCGTTCTCGGGTCAATTTGTACCCATCTTCCTTTTGCGCTTTAACCAGCTGGGAAACTCTCAGCGTAGTTGCAACTGGCGGTCTGGCCGTCAACTGAGTTGGCGATTCCCGGTATTTCCACATGGCCATCTTTCCAGACAATAACGTCAGTTCGCTGTTGTGTAGCGGCATGGCTACCACAGGTCAGACCCCGGATCGTTTTCTGCCCCCTAACAGCACTTCTGTGAGTCTGAACTGTCCACTATGGGGAGATTGATAGCGGGGCCCGCGAGTCCAAGATCCTGTGCTGTCGGAAGCTTGCCGCTTTTCTTCTTGGAATACACCACTGTGTCATCCTTCCTGACGTCGAACGATTCCGGTTCTCCTGGCAATAGGGTCAGTGAAAAACTCTCGTCATGCGGGCTGTTCTCCAGAAGACTCTGTGCCAGTGAAAGGGCATTTGGCAGGTAGCATCCGACACAAAACTGCATTTCGTATTTCATGATAATCTGCTATGGCATTACATATTCCAAAGTATTTATACTATGAAGTTCGTAGCACTGGAGAGACTATGAATGTTCGAAGTAACAGCGGCGGTGAGCAGGGGAAAGTTTACTGCATGTGCGCGCTGAATGGTGCCATGGATATGCTCGGAAGGAAATGGGTTCTATTTGCCATCAACTCGATCGGCAACCATGGTTCTATCCGTTTCACTGATCTCTATAAGGAACTAAAAGGGGTGTCGCCCTCTACCCTTTCCTGGATACTGAAAAAGCTTGAACAGTCATCTGTGATTGAACGGAAATCGTTCTCAGAGATACCTCCCAAGGTCGAGTATACGCTTACCTATAATGGGAAGGAACTCAGGAAGGCTATCCTTCCCCTGCTTGTCTGGGCAGCAAAGCAGGATGCACACTCCGGGGACGGGACTGAAAATTGTGATCCAAGCCTGTTTGTTCCCGTCGATCTCTGACTGCGTATCCATTACCGTCTTGGCAGGAATTGGTAGCTGTGGCATCCAATGACACTTCACCCCTTCCGCTCCGGTCGGAGGCTTGGTGCAGACAGTTTCACTTAATCAAAATGCTGCCGGATCGCCGAAGTCAGCCCGTCGGGAACGGCGGCAGTTTGTGAAGGATGGCACCCTGCTGTCTGTCAATACAAACAGGGTGCTCAATCAGAACATTCCATTCTGCGACAGCCTCAGTTTTTCAAGTAGCTATCATTTTATGCGATTGTGCAGCAGCATCGCACGAATTCCCGCGATGGACAGAGTGGCGGCAACTGACCATACTGTTACCGCAACAGGGTCGCCGACATAAAACAGGGAGGCAATGCTTTAGACCAGAAAACCTGTTTCAAGTGCACCGAACAGGACAGTCAGCCAGAAGGTCAGGACACCGTTGTTCCGTTGATAGCGTGTAGTGATGTCGAACGTGACAGCGTCCAGTCTGTTGGAATTGACCCTGATCTTTTGAACCGCTCTGCCGGATGAAGAATTGATGGTTCCGCTTCCTTACCATGTTCTATCATCCATCTTATGTAGTACTCGTCCAGTGCCAGGTACCCGAGCGCGGAACGTAGTCTGATGTCGTTGTAGCCGTAGAATGCCTTCTCTATGCCCTGTACTTCCATCTTACCGACTCCAAATTGTTTCGAGTGGATCATACAGGTCTATTCATGAATTACAGCAAAATGCCTACACGTCCTGCAAAACAGTATCGGTTAAGGGACCCCCAGGCTTCTCAAAATACTCCTTGAGGACAATTCTACAGGCCTCATTACTGAGGTGGGTCTCCGCTTTGAGTTGACGTCCATTGTCTGGCCAAACAGCCCAACAATCTAACGAACGCACTCGCTGAAAGTTGTCCCAATGGACTACTGTTATGAGCAGGTCAATCGACTTGAGTGACCAATGCTGAAGAGCAAACGGTCCATATCCGACTACTATCTATTCTTTGACAATACTGTCTGGACCGAATAGCAGGACATCGGTGCTTTCGGAAATATTGAAGCCACTCTTACTGAATAAGACCCACTGGACCTTTTTCTTTGTCCTGAGTTTACTGGCAGACTGTTGTAGCCAGACAAGCTCTTTTTGCCCCACTTTGCTCGAACTCCATTTGCATTCTCCCACGTATAGATGGGTGTCAGTTTCCAAAACTAAATCGATTTCACGCTGTTCGAATTTTCCCTTTTCCACTTCCACAATTCCCCACCATCGGCCTGATCTCACCGCCCGTTCACCATGTGCGTATAGCCAGTCGATAAGGAAATCTTGACACAGCAACTCGAAACGCCGCCCTACGAAGTCGTTATACTCAAAATCCATGGGGGGTAGGCGCTTTCCATACACAAGGGAAAACCAGAATGAAAGCAGATTGTCTGTGATGAAGTACTTCCCTTTCTTGCTCCTCTTTGGATTGTCTCCGAATGGAACTTGCCTTTCAACTAATTTGTAATCTGTTTGGAGAGCCTGAATATACTTCGAAATGGTTGTTTGTCTCATACCCAGTTTTGCAGAAATTTCACCTGCCGAACAAATACCCGCTCCAATCGCTTCCAAAATTGCAAAGTACTTCCTGTAACCTGCTCCGAACTCCTGCCTCAAGATGTACTGACCCTCCTCAGTCAGCTGGCCGATGCCAAAAAACAGTTCACTTACAGGTTCGGAGCCTTTGAATCTCTCCATGAGTTCGTAGTAATAAGGAATTCCACCGAATATGCAAAACCTGGTGATCCTTTCAACCGGATCGATAATGCCGATCTCATCCAGCATCTTCCACACATAAGGCGGTTTCATTGGCTCCAAAAGTATCTTCAGATCGGCTCTGTTGAAAAGTGGTGCCTTCTGCCTAGTGAACAGCTTATCCATCATACTGGAATATGAACCTGAGAGAATCAACACCTTGTTTCTCTCCCTGTTCGCATCCCAGAGCCGTTGCAGTTCGAATGGAATTGATTTGTTTACTTCCAGAGTATTTGCAAACTCATCGATAAACAGTATCCTATCCTCAGCAATGGTGAAAAAGTACTCCAGGACATTTCTTACACTCGGGAAACTCGGTTTGAACCCTTTCCTTGCGAAGAGTTCCTCAAAATCAGATGCCACCTGGCTGTCCTCTTTTGGCACTATCATGATTTGAAGGCTCTCGCGGTTCTTGAGAAACTCATGTATCAATCTGGTCTTGCCCACCCTTCTTCGGCCGCTGATGACTACCAGCGCAGAAGCGTTTGAGGATGCAGCCCGATCCAAAGCCTTGAGTTCGGCATCCCTGTCGTAGAACTTCATATTATCCTTTCATAGGATTATCCTATCAATGGATTATTTATATCTTTTGCTTCTATCCATGAACCACTGTCAATTCGAGTTCTTTGAAGGGGTGAAACTGACGAATTGGAGGAGATGTGAGACAAGTTAGCAAACGAAAAAGGGGTGCCATCGAGCTCAAAAGAACAGGGAATGCTGACGAATATGTCTGAAGGCATGCAAAGAGACCAGATTTATTGCCTTGCACGTCCTGAACGATATTGAAAGTCTTCACGCATGGCTTTAATTTCACTTGCGGAAACAATGGGTCTTATATTCATCATCTCCGCAATAGGTGGCCAGACGCTAAATCCGTTTTCGGAACCTTTTATAATCGTCTCCATATAATCAATAATATGTGGAAGGAAGGCTCTCTTCATACATCATCAGACACCGGATTGCAATTATAGTGGTTTGGATGGCAGTATTCCTGCTTTCCGTCCCGGCAGTCACTGGATACGGCAATTTCCTGAGCTACTCCGTTTCAAGCGGTTTGCCAGGGAATACGGAGTCTGGCAATGCGCAAAAGATACTCAGCGCAATTCAATCCCAGAATTCAACGATTGAGGTCATGATACTGAGCAATTCCACAGGGCAGGCTCAATTGCTGAACAGCACGCTCGCGTTTCAGTCTGCAATAGACTCATCTGCAATACCTTACCTGGCTGGTACCAGCTCCGCCTTTTCCTCATATGCTTCCTATTTGGATGGCATCATTTCTCCGCAAAGGGATACAATAAACTCCACCTATCAGCAGCTATCCACGCTATCCTCAACCATATTCCTCTTCCCCTCCTCCTTCTACTCAAACTGGTCAACATTCTCGTTCTCCAATGACTCGATATCAGCTGCCGCTTCCGCCGCAGGCTTCGAGCCGACCAACAGTTACGAGGCTCTCTTCATTGAGCAGCTGAACTCAACCGCCGCAATTACCCTATCCCCTGTTGACAGGGTGCAGCATGCAGTTGTAAACGCGTCTAGCCAGCTGTTTTCAAACAATGCTCAGCTTCAGTTCATTCTTGCATACGAGGGGCTGCAGAACTACACGATGCAGTACTATGCAGCCACCTCCGCTGCTCTTTCCTCCCTCTACCATCTTCCAGTCACTGCCGAGCTGGTCAAGGCTTCCGTCAGTCCCGGCAGCTTGGGATTGAATTTCGTGGAAGGCAACGGCCTGTCGGGAATGCCTTCCTTCCTTCGTGATCGGTACGTAAGCAGCAACGGAAATGCATATCTTGTCTACATCACATTCAATGTTTCCGAAAGTTTTAGGGGTCCCGATAATTTCTATCCAGCTTCGGCCGCCACCCCGACGGTGCGGAACATTGCACAGGAGTACTTCGGCGGCAATGCTCTTGTGACAGGTATAGGACCGGTGGCCTACGACACAGCGAATGTAACTTCGGCCGCAGGTATATTCTTCGCTTTCATCTTTGTATTTCTCTTTATACTGGTCCTTGTGACCCTTCGTTCCCTTCTTGCCTCAATACTGGTCCTAGTGTCTGCTTCGCTCTCAACGCTTGTGGGCTATCTTTCCATATATCTCATAGGGCTGGCATTGCACCGCATCGATTATATTGTCGACTACACACTGACCGCTGTGCTGCTGGGTGTTAGCACAGACTACTTTGTATTCATAGCCGCGAGATACAGGGAGGAAATGATACGAGGGAAGGATCCGAAGGAGGGAATGAAGTGCGCGCTCTCGACCGCGGGCAAAGCTGTGCTTATCAGCGCAATTACGGTAGCGGCTAGTCTCGGAACACTCTACTTCGTTTCAGGTCTCTCTACATGGGGACCTGTGCTCTTCATAGCTGTTATCATATCGGCCCTGCTGGAAGTCACCCTCTTTTCTGCATTACTGAGCATTACAGGGAGGAGAACATTCTCCTGGAAGAGGACTCCGCAGTATGATGAAGCCGCTGTCAGATATTCCCTCTTCTACAAGAGCACGAAACTTTCAATCAACCACAGGAAGGCGGTAATTATGGTCTTCCTTATACTAGCCCTTCCTGCCGTCCTGTTCTGGTTCATAGTTCCGACAACCTACAATTTCAACGAAGGATTGCCTTCCAACCTATCGAGTGTGAAGGCATTGAATCAGCTGCAGAAGCAGTTTAGCTCAAATCTGATTTATCCGATTACAGTGATTGTTCCGCTCACCGGCGGAGATGTCTCCAATGGAGTTCCAACCGCGTCTGGAATTCAGCTGCTTGAAGGGAGCGCCCAATCACTTCTGACAGTCAGCGGTGTAAGCAGAGTGTATGGTCCGTTTTCTAACGGAACTGCGTATTCGCCCGATTCGGGATACGGCAACTACCTGCTGAACAGCTCTGGCAGGGAGTATGCCTATTATATTGTCTACACACAATATGACCCCTATTCACCGCAGGCAATCAACATAGTGAAGGAGTTGAGGGTGCAGAGCAACTTCATAGTGGGGGGTCTAACTTCCTCGGTGATAGATGAGCAGAATTACACGAGCGCAGCATATGCGGAGCTCGAAGTACTGATTGTTATCGTTATAGCAGTCGTACTCGGCATCTCCCTCAAGTCTGTAGTATACCCGCTCATATCCATTTCAGGTGTATTCATCAGCGTAGCCTGGACCACTGCGATCCTCTACGTCATTGAAAGATTCGTCCTGCATCAGCAGCTAATCTACATTATACCTGTGATACTGTTCATAATACTGATGTCGCTCGGTAATGATTTCTCCGTCTTCATACTCTCCAGGATTAAGGAGGAAACATCCTCGGGAGAAGGGAGCGAGGGCATCGTGAAGGCCATGGTATTTTCGGGTAAGATCGTTACTTCACTTGGCATCATACTCGCTGCAAGTCTTGGGGCGCTAGCACTAATACCAGATGGCTTCCTTCAGCAGATGGGGATTGCATTCATAGTGTCACTGATCCTCGATACCTTTGTTGTGCGCACATTCTATCTCCCTACGGTCATTTCAGCCTTCATGAAGGCACAGCCATTAAAATAGTCCATTTACCAATTATTAACCGAATGGATTTTACAGACATAAGAATATTACAGGAGCTCAGCCGGGACGGCAGGCAATCTGCGGAAGCCATAGGTTCAAAGCTGTCGCTTACGGGTAATGCAGTCTTAAGGCGCATCCGGACAATGCGCGAATCCGGTGTAATCAGCGGGAGGGTCGCAATGCCGAGACTCGACTCGCTTGGGCTGTCACTCAGTGTTCACTATTTCGAAAATGAGTTGAATACACCCAGCTCCGGCTTATTGGATGTCATTGCACAGCTTCCCAATTTCTATTTCGGCATTGCATGTCTCAATGGCGATATTCTTGTGGCGACTGCAGAGTCCGGTCTTGTTTCCGAAAGGGAGGCATTCGACAGTCTCCAGCAGAAACTGCCTCATTTCAGGCACTTCCAAACATTCAGATCTGAGGAAAATGGCAGACAGCTATCTTCCGAAACAGATCTCAGGATAATGCTGAATATGTTGAAGTATCCAGACCTGAGCGTGACGGAGCTTTCCACCTCCCTCGACATGCCTGTGAGAACTGTCAACAGAAGACTGTCAAGGCTTCTTACAGATGGTGCGCTCCGTTTCACAATTGAGGTACAGCTTAGCAGGATAGACGGCTCCATACCATTCTACCTTCTCCTCGACTTTGATGAAGAGCCTACTGTGGAGGTGCAGGGAGAGATCATGAGCATATTCGGCGGATTTATGATATTCAGGGTACCTTTCCAGAAGAGGAGGATCGTCCTTGCTCTTGTCGCAGGCAACTTCGAGCATATTGAGAATGGAATGAGTGCTGTTGCAGGGCTTAGGGGGTTAAGGCAGTCAATGCTCATGTTTCCGTCCCGTTACATGTCCAGGCAGTCGGTGGCCGAGGGCAGGATCGCTGAGCTGCTGGCCACCTACCAGTCTACCCGTGCGCACTGAGGTGGAACATTTCCCATCTTCATAATGCCCCGAATTATAAATCAGTAATACTGCAGAGCAAGTCCAACAATGTTGGAAAACGCTTTGTCCCTAGTGACCAGTATCGCATTGTTTTTAATGGTGGCCGCTGCAATTAATGCATCCACGATTCCAGTTCTCATCCCTTTCTCCATAAGATCGGCGTCAATGCGAGCTGCAATCATCGCGGTTTCTCTGTCTACGGGAACAATGTCAATGTTGGATGCGAATTATACCGC
>DAHXLZ010000327.1 GCA_027365715.1 Methanomassiliicoccales archaeon
GCGAAAAAGACTGTGTGTACTGCATGGCCTGCGTTCCGGTTTGCCCGACAAACGCCATAAAAATCACTGAAGGCGTAATTTAGCGGCGGAGCAAAAACACAAAACTCCCTGAGTGGGCTGCCGTAGCGGAAAATAGCCAGAAGGGTTCGTGGGACAGCTTCGGCGTGAGAAATTCGGTGGCAGAACTGATTATGTTTCCCGCCAGTTTGATGAATATTGCCGATCTTCCACGAACAGGGTGCGCGGCAAGGTCTGATGAACGGATGAACATGAATGTGCGCTCCAGAAACAGCACCCGGCTGGTTTCAGCATACAGAACTTCGGATGTGGCAATGTCGAACCGGAATCCTGCGGTATATGCAGCAGCGACTGCACGGCTACCGAATGTTCCAGCATCATGCAGACTAAATTGTCTTCGCCCTCTTGTAAGCAGTTACATTTCTATTTTAATATCAGTGTGCATTTTCAACGTTGCAGCCCGCAGCTCGTCTCCGATCAGCTCGTCATTGCAGCTACCTCGGACTGTATCAACGACTTCATAGTTGAGGCCGATATGTAGCCGGACACGAGCGAAGAATGCTGACTGTATATTACCGCGAAGATGTAGTCACCTAGCTTCCCGTACGCGATGCCCGAATGGCCGAGAATGTCGAGCACCACAATGCTCGCACCTCTGTATGTCATGTTCTGCATACTGCCGCCGGAAATCTTGAGAAGAGGGCTGAACAGCGTGGTGAGGTTGAGAAACTCTTTGTTTGAGAAACTTGTGTTCTTGAATTGTATGACAGCGAACTGCAGACTGCCCGCAGTGTTATTGAAGTACCTGCTTTCCGCCTTCACTCCGCCCGGAGGAGAGCCGGCACTGGAGGCGGAGATGCTGATTACGCTTGATGCGGTGTAGTTGCTGGCTCCAGTGGCGCTGTCCACCTGTGATGTCGATGGAAATCCGAAATGAGGCGCTGTGAACAAAGGCATAACAAAGATGAAAACGACCGCTGCCACAACTATCAGTGCGATGATGCCTCCAAGGACATGAGCAACCTTCATGGCCCATCCTCACAGGGTTACGGTTTATGTTGCTTTCCGTCAATTTATCAGTTCTGCAGATTTGTTCCTCAGCTATTCGCCGTTATAATGGCCTGCCGCACTGACATTTCAATTCAATTTCTGTCAGTGAGGCCTCCGCCAGAACTCCTCAGGATTTGGCAAGGCAATCACTGCCTAAGATGGTCATATCGGGGTCCTGACATGCGAGACCGCATTAACAAGTGCCACTGCATGGTTAACAAGTTCGATCTTCACTGCAACCGGATAGCGAGCTATTTTCGGGTATGAATTCCTGTTTCTGCAATGGTTTATTTTTAAGTAAAAAATCCGTTGCAGTCATCGCACTGATATCTGTTAATCCAGCATCCATTCTGTTTCACCGGAAACGAATACATCCATGGCAGTGAGCATACAGAGGCTCCAGGTATCGGATGCTCACACTTCAATGAGACAGAAAAAATTGTGAGAGAATCGACAGGGTGCGGCTACTACGCAGAGAGTATCGCCCAGCGCAGCCCGACATCGGATCCGTATTCAATGTGTGCGAAGGATGAAAACAGTTGCCCCCATTCTGCATCTGTTATCTGACTGACGCCCTCAACTGAAATTCGCGATACCCTGATGTATGCCAATCCTCCGGGCCTGAGTATCCTACCGATTTCACGGACCACCAAATCCCTTCTGTTCGTGCAGCAGAGCACATTGTTGCATAGCACAAAATCGACAGTTCCCGATTCAATGAAACTGAGGTCATGCGCGGCAGATGTGTGCATCCTGACTCTTTTCCTGGATGCCACACCGAGGTTTGCCAGTGTCTTTCCTGTCATTTCCGGATTCAAATCCGTTGCATAGACTATACCGCCGGTGCCCACAAGCTCCGACAAAAGTGAGGTGTAGTTGCCGTTCCCGCATCCGATATCGGCGATCGTGTAACCTTCATGGACATGCGCTCGCATGACTTTCTCTGTTTCGGACGAGATGCGACGCTGATAACCGTCAGCGCAATCAGAACAGCAGAAATAATGATCCATTCCTTCGATGTGGCTGATGAATGCATCCTTCCCTTTGAATCTGCATCCGCATCCGTCTTCGCATTCGAAATCCTTCTCCGGCCTGAAGGCATTATTCGATGAGCTGTCATCACCTGAGACCGGTTTCCTGCGCTCTTCCATATCAATCACCTGCAAGGCTCCTGAATGTTTCCGGGAGAGAAATTCAGGAACGTACTCCATTCAACTTTATGGACTATTTATATTACGTTTTGGCAGGAAGACATCACAAGATTGGTCTGAAGCACAAAATCTGTCAGATATGTTATAAAGAGGAATTCGCCTTTTGGGTTCTGTGACGAACGTCAGTATGACGCGGAACGGAAGCGGTGACTGAATTGAAACTGAAAGACATAATGAGTACAGAGCTGATAACAATAGGAGAAGATGAATCTGTTTTCGCAGCTGTCAGGAAGATGCTGGACAACAAGATTTTCGGACTCGTTGTGATAAACAGCGAAGGGGTTCCGAGCGGCCTGCTCAGCGAAAGGAGCCTTGTCAAGCGTTTCATTCTCAGGAACAGGAAACCCGAGGAGGTGCCGGTAAAAGTCGTGATGAGAAGGCCGGTGCCCTCGGTGCCGGTTTCGCTTCCTCTAAGCAAGGTTGCGGAGTATCTCGTCCAGAACGGGCTGGAGAGGACGACCGTCACTGACGGCGGCAAAATAGTCGGGTATGTCACGCTGACCGACATGTCGAGGTATCTTTCAAGGCAGAAAATATGGGATGTGCTGAAGTCTCACAGGACTTCCGACTTTATTTATTTCTGCCCGAAATGCGGGACAGGACACCTGAACCCCGTATACGGGGAACATGGCGACATAAAAGTGTTTTCATGCGACAATGTACAATGCAATTACCAGGAGTGAGAGGGCAGTCACATAGCATAGAGCCGATTCGCCTTAACTGTCCCCTGCATTTTGTTAGAATCGGAAATAACACCGGAGAAAGTGCGTATCACCCGCGTAATCTATTGAATTTGTAAACCGGCGAACGGGCTGAACCGTTTCACCATTCAGTCGCGTCCGTTTGAGCGATACGCCTGTCGTTGCAGATTCCATAGGTCAGGAACCCGTTTCTTGCACTTTCCTTAGAGTTTAGAATATATTTCCATGCCTAATAAGCTCAGCGCTGTAATGCAGTCTCTTGAATAACACTCCTTCCGGTGAGACCAGTAATAATAGCTTACCATCATCCATGCTGCGGCGATTGGCTCTGATTCGCAGTGTGAACCATCATTAAAACAGGCATCGACACCCATAAAGGCGTCTTCTGCGAACGTACTAAATAGTTTCTCACATTAAAATTTACCTATTGCCGGGATGTCACCACACAGTATCTACGGTACTGCCAACGAGATGCTATGCCGGAAAATGATGAGGAAAAATGAGGAAAAGTCTGCAAGGTCTACGATAAAGTCCGGCATCGCACAACACTTCATCGACTTTGAAAAGCATGTGCAATATATAGGCAACAGCGCATCTGCTCAAATATCCATATCAGCTTAAGGGGATCCTATAGAACTTGTGAAGCATAACAGATTAAACCAACATCTGATTAATGATCAATCCTCGCTGATCACAGTGGTGAAACGCAACGATGGGACGTAGCAATGTATGCTCTAAGACGCGAACGGATAACAAACCAGAGGATACGGACATTTATGATGCCAGAAACTATCTCTACTTGTCAGAAAGAAAGCAAGATCTTCTGAGATTCTACGATTCTTTCGCGTCTGCTTCGGATCTTGTTGCGTGGATGCGTAACAGACCAAGGGGCGAGTCGAATATTCTGCGTGTAAGCGGCGAGAATGATGACATTGTGGTGGTGATTCCGACAATGTCGGTAAATAACAATTTCGCGAAAACGTGTTTGAAGATCTTCAAAGGTTTTGAGCTTATTTTTGTGGAAAGCGGAGTCGGTAACAGATATTTCAATTTCGCGCATAATTGCAATGTTGGTTTCAGGTATGTATTGGACAATCTAAACCCTTCATGGATTGTATATTCAAACGACGATATGTATTCTATCGATTCGCCCAAAACGCTGGAAAATGAGCTTGGCAATATCAGGGGCGAACCTTCGATCGTATTTGCCGGATTGAACTCTCATTATCATTCTTATGTGAGCCGATTTCTCCAGCCCTCTTACGCGCATTACTTAATGTCTAGGATAATAGGCGGTTCAATGCGGGTCAGTGTTGACTTACAAAGGAAATTTGGCATAGATTACCTGCCGGTTTGGGATGGGAAGGTTGATCTTAAGACAAAATTATCCAGAAAAATTCTTCAGAGAAAGATCGCAAGCGTTATCAATTCCGGAAGTTTCGGGATTTTCAATTATGGTTATGTAAGGAAAGTTTCCGGGAACGTGTATGATGATACATTTATCACAGGTCTTGAAGACATCGACCTGTCGATAAGAGCAGCGAAGGAGGGGATTGCATATTCTTTCATAAATTACCAAATTGGAGATCGTGTAGGCCAAAGCAGCCCGAGCGGAATTAGCAGATACCTGAAAAACATGGCAAACTATGCTTATCTGAATGCAAAACACCCTCTAAAATCAATCAGCGGATTGCAAATGTCATTCAATTCGTGATTCGCTGACCTGTTTGTCATATGTGGAACCGACAACCATATCCCCGGCTCCATGTCTGTCCGTGAATGGAATGGATTATAATGTTGGGCAATTGGTGACCTCGATGCCTAGAACTGTGTTCATGATGGTCGATGTGTGAACAAACTTGACATGAGAAAGCTCTTCCGCGGCTCAACGCCAGACAGCCATCCGGCACTCCTGTCGAGTCCCGCTTTGTATTTACAGTCTGATCACGGATTCAAACATTACGCGAACACATGATTGAGAACTGCGATTTTCCCAAGTGCTACAAGGAGTCGGGTTCTTCTCAGTCACAGCACATCCATTTAGTATTTTGATGAAATCTGTCGTGCGGCTTCATTGTGATTGCATGTCCCGTGCTCATTCAGGAAATACCTGTAACTCTGTCATATATCTCGACATACCTTTTTGCCGTGCTGACACAATTATAATTCCTTATCACATGTTCTCTACCATTCCTGCCAATGTCTTTTAGACGCGCAGGATCAGAAATTGCATCCACCAATACTTCACAAATGGAAGCATCATTTCCTGCTGGAACGATAAAGCCGCAGTTCTCGGGGACCACCTCCCGGATTGACGGATGATCTGAAGCTATTACCGGGACCTCCATACTCATGGCTTCCAGCAATGCATATCCCATCTGTTCTTCCCATTCAAATGTGGGAATGCTGGGCATGATGAGGAGATTGGAATTCCTTATGTATTTCGGTATCTCCGCATAGGGGACGGGACCGACGAAATTTACATGGTCATGTATTTCCATCCTGCGCGCAAAGTGTTCGAGATAGCTGAGGAAGTGTTTGTTTCCTGTTCCAATGTGGGTGTATGTGAAATTACGTGTGGTCTTGCTCAGATCTGCCAGTGCGCGAAGAGTGAATGATATTCCCTTGAAATATTCGATCCTCGAGATTCCAAGAATGTTCAGAGCGTCTACAGGCGCCTTTTTCGCAAGCTTATCCGGTGCAAATTTTTCAGGATCTATTCCGGGGTGGACGACTTCAATTCTATTTTCCGGGATACCATAGTATTTGAGCAATTTTCTCGATGTATCTGAAACAGGCAGGAACATACTGATCTCCTTGAAAACAGATTCCCTGAAACGCCTTCCTGGATACTTCGATTCCCACAACGGGTTAAACGGAATATTCTCCCATACAGTCATTACTGCAGGTAACCTTGTCTTAAGTGCCTGGTGGCAGAGTAAAAAACTTTCATCTACGAGGTGAAGCAGGTCGAATTCCCTGAGGCGGTCTATTCCCTTGAAGTAATAGCTGGAAATATCACTCATGTGAATTCCGAAGAGAAATTCAACACCCCTTGAGAAGGCATTCCTGTTAATAACTCGGTTGAGGACATCCACCCCTCTGGCATTAATGCCTGTAACCTGAAGGTCTGGCTGTATTGAATCGGAACGTTTTGATACGAAAAACAATGCGTCCACACCATTCTTTTTAATCTCTTGGAGAATGGGTTCTTCCCAGGGGGTGCCGGCGGATCCCCTCACGAAAGCTACTCGCATAAGTCACCCAATCATGTAGGAGTTATATTCATATTGATGCCCTGAATACATTGGGGCATATGTCCATTGTGAATTGAGAAGTCACGATTGTTAGTAAAGTGACTTCTGGATGGCTTCAGAATAAAATGCAGTTTTCCGTTTAAAAACAGAAAAGAACCATATAAATAAACATGCTGCCAATCTTGAAATGGAAATGGATAAACAAAAAGTGGTTGCGGATATTTTGTACCCTTACACTGGAAGAACAGGCGGTACAGCTAGATATGCACAGAAGATAATTTCGTACCTGAAGACATTAGGCGTATCAGTTGCGGCCCATCCGGTTAGAAAGATTGAATACAGCTTCAGAGGCAAACCGATTGGCGGTTTCCTGTCACAAAGACTTTTTTCGGCGACTGTCAGAACCAGCGCTCCCGTCGTTCACGCCGTTTCTCCAAATATAATAAACAGCAGAACAAATCTCGTAACAGTCCATGACCTCATCCCTTTCCGCAGCCCTGAATTATATATGACAAATATTCTCAGAAAATATGGGTACATGCGTATGCTGTCCAAGCTCAATGATATGGAGATAGTTGTTCAGACACAATTTATCAAGCAACAGCTTGTTGAACATGGAATTTCAGAGAACAGAGTCAGTGTTACAGGAGTTTCCATAGACGAAAAATTTAAACCAACCAAAATGGGCAATCCATATCCGCAAAACAATCTAAAACACCTCGTGACTGTGGGAGACTTTAACCCGAGGAAGAGATTCGACATCATTTACGATGCGGTATCCCTGTCAAGAGATCTGGAACTCTACCATATCGGTCCGGTCAATGGCTGGATTTCCCGATACAACGAGCTGAGAACAAAGGCAATTGCATCTGGCAGGATAAAGCTACTTGGACAACTGGATGACGAGGAAATGATAAGATATCTGACTTTTGCAGATATTTTTGTGTATTTGAGCCAAGACGAAGGTGTCGGATTGACTCCTCTGGAAGCAATGTCCTGCGGAACAAACGTACTTGTGAACAATCTGCCTATATTTAAAGAATTGATGGGAGATCACGCCTTTTATGCAGAGCTGACCGTGGAAAGTCTTTCAGAAATGATTTCATTTGCACTGGAACACCGTAAAAGAGCTGTAGAATTGACACAAATTTCAACAAGATTCTCACCAGTTGACGAAGCGAGGAGAATCAAGGCGGTATACGAGAAATTGACAGACAGGAAAGGATGGAATTGAAAGTGATGACATCGGAAGATATTTTTTTCCTGAAGCAAACCGGAATATTAATGTTTATCTCCTTTAATGAATTCAATTACTTTACCTATGCCTTCACTGAGTGACACGGGATTCCGCAGGATTGGCGAGGCTGCTACGAGCTTAGGCGCTGTTTCAATGACATCGGGTTCCAGTTTAATTTCGATATTGCCTCCTACCTTCTCTGAAATCATTTCTGCAAGTTTTCTTATGCTTGTACCTATCCCGGTTCCCACTTCGTAACTGCCGGGCTTAAAATCGCCGGAAATTGAGGAAGCAATAAATTTTACAACGTCTGTAACATAGACAAAATCCCGTATATCCTTGCCGTCGCCCAGAATGATAATCGGCCCTCCCTGCAGAGCCATCTTTGAAAAGAGATATACGCCTCCTTTTCTGCTGCCGGAACCGTAAATATTGAAGAATGTGAGGTCAAACGCCTTGATCGAGTAGAGTTTGCGGTAAAGGTTTATCCATTCAACCGACTGCTTTTTCGAGAGAGCATACGGGTTTGTAGGATTTGCCGCAGCTCCGGAAGAGGGAAAAATGAAAACAGCATCCTGCTTTCTCGCTGTTTCGAGCAGTTTTTCTGTCAGGAGGAGATCGTCCTCAAAATACTCATAGGGATGCTCCACGGATTTCCTTATCAGCCCCCGTGCAGCGAGGTGTACGATGAAGTCAAACCTTCCCGGAGGAAAGGTATCGCCAATATCGTATCCTGTAACTTCATGAGTTTCCGAAAGTTCGCGGAAGAGATGCGAGCCGATAAATCCCTTATGGCCGGTAATAAGTATCTTCAATTTATCAGTCTTTCAGATTGTGAGCTTTTAAAAATAACTTTCCACGTCTGTATAAATTCAAAAGGTGCGATACGGATATAATCCTGCTCAGTTTACTCGTTCTGCATTGACACCGGAAAAGCACAAAGACAGAACGGTATCCCCTACAATATGCGTTGACATAGCAGTTTTGAATGATCCAAAGCTGTTCGATACACTTAATTCTCTTCGAGGGCAGTCATTGAAGCCTGATCTTGTGCTGATTGCAGACGGCGGTTCCCCTGCCGGCTTTATTGAAAAGATAAGGAATGAGTTTTACGATCTTCCATTGGAGGTTGTCGTGCTTCCCGGTTCACATATAACAACAAAGGACGCATCGATTGACCATATAACCACAGACATAGCTGCATTTCTGGATTCCGATGAGGTTGCCCCGCAGGAATGGCTTGCAACCATCACAAAACCTATCATCGATGGAGTGGCCGATTTCACGGGCGGGCCGACTCGACCTCCAGGTGAGCCTAAAAACAATATAGAGCGCTATTACAATGAACTTGAGAGAAGAATATACGAAGGTGATGTTGAGCAGGACGTTGTTTACATGCCATTGGGAAATACAGCATGGAGGACATCCCTTTTAAAAAAGCTCCGATTCGATCACAGGATTGTTTTCAGGGGAGGTGCACCGGACTATGACCTGGAAATGAGGGCGGTTGATGCAGGATACAGGGGATTATTCGTCAGGGATGCATGGGCATATCACAACAAGGGCACGGTGAAGGGTTACGGCTCACTGATGAAACACAGATACAGGTATCTGGTGGGAGCTGCTGTTGTGATGATCAAGAACAG
>DAHXLZ010000009.1 GCA_027365715.1 Methanomassiliicoccales archaeon
CTGGTGCAGAACTGCTCATATCCACGGATGACGGAAGCCGCGGGGAGAAGGGATTTGTGACGGATGCGGCGAGGCGGGTGCTTGAAAAGGAGCATTTTGACACCATAATTGCATGCGGGCCGGAACCAATGCTGCATCGGGTGGCTGAGCTTGCAGTCGAGTTCGGGACACCTGCCCAGATTTCGGCCGAGCGCTTTATGAAGTGTGCCATAGGCATATGTGATGCCTGCTCTCTCAACGGCGCACTTGTATGCAGAGACGGGCCGGTATTTGATGCCGAATTTTTGCTTGGCTGCAGCGATTTTGGCAGATACAGGCTTTCACCAAGCGGCACGAAAGTACCATTCTGAACGCCATTCAAAAGCAATATTGTTTGCGAACCCATTGGGCAAAGAATTTATCCATTGTCATGCATTGAAAGGATATGGCACTTTCCTCAAAGGAGAAAGAGTCCAGACACACAGACAGAAGTGCGTTACGGGATACATCCGGAGAATCGGGGCAGAAGTTCGGCGCAGAAGCCGCATCAGGAAAGGAGAAAAAGGAGAAAGCCCGCAACCTTTCATGGCTTGAGATAGAGCCTCTTTATGTGCCGCAGGAAGATTTCGATTATGAAGCCAAACTGGGCAACCCCGGCCACTACCCTTACACAAGGGGCATTCATGAAAACATGTACGCCGGAAAATTGTGGACGATGAGACAGTTCGCCGGTTTCGGAAGCGCGTCGGAAACAAACAGGAGATTCAAATATCTTCTTTCACACGGGGAGACGGGCCTCAGCGTTGCCTTTGACTATCCGACACTCTACGGTTACGATACGGACGATCCTCATTCTGAGGGTGAGTACGGTAAATGCGGTGTTGCTGTGTCCTCGCTGGAGGACATGCAGACGCTGTTCAGCGGTATTCCACTGGACAGGGTCAGCACATCAATGACGATCAACGGCCCCGCATCGGTGCTGTGGGCAATGTACATCGCAGCGGGTGAAGCACAGGGGGTGCCGAAAAACAAACTGAGAGGTACCATCCAGAACGACGTCCTGAAAGAGTACATTGCACAGAAGAGCTTCATCTTCCCGCCTGAACAGTCGATGCGGCTGGTGCTTGATACATTTGAATACGGTATGAATGAAGTGCCGCTATGGAACACAATAAGCATCAGCGGCTACCACATAAGGGAGGCTGGCTCCACTGCCGTTCAGGAGCTTGCATTTACACTCGCTGATGGATTCGAGTATGTCAGGCAGGGAATCGAGAGAGGCCTTGATGCCAACCGGTTCGTTCCCAGGCTCTCATTCTTCTTCAACGCACATAACGATTTCTTCGAGGAGATAGCGAAATACAGGGCGGCCAGGAGAATATGGGCAAGAGAAATGAAGGAGAGGTTTGGTCTGACAAACGAGCGCGCAATGAAACTCCAGTTCCCTCTGATACCTGTACGCCGATTCTGTTATTGCCTTCTGGAAGTATCCCATTTCTATTGCCTGAATGACTCCACCATATTCCTCAATG
>DAHXLZ010000012.1 GCA_027365715.1 Methanomassiliicoccales archaeon
ACTTCGGATTGTGACGCGGCATCAAAATATATCGCGAAACTCTCTGTCAGCTGCGATCAGAAAAATCTGTACTCTGAATCCATGTGCCACTGCTCATCCTCCAATTTGATGATTTCCTGCACTTATGGGCCGCGAAAATCCGTGAATTCATTCATGCAGAATATCGGAGCGAATTTGGATGGAAACATAAGTCTGAAAATGCTTTGAAAACACAACTCAGTTTTTTTCAGATGCCGTTGAGTCGCTGCGAATGATTGAGCTGACAGCATCTGTGCATACTGCGCTGCGTTTCTTCAGTGACGAAAGGTATGATGCACATTCACACAAAGCCTGTACTGTTCCATTCATGGAGCCAAGGTGAGTTCCTGACAGTAAGGAGGATGAGCAGTGGCACACGGATTCAGAGTACAGATTTTTCTGATCGCAGCTGACAGAGAGTTTCGCGATATATCTTGATGCCGCGTCACAATCCGAAGTTCTTTTAGCACCCGACAGAATTCCAATGAGGGGAAGAGAGTTTCCTTTATCCATCTCGAGGAATGCGCCCTCCAGACCGCCCGTGCCTTCCCTTCCATGGAATGTCGTTTTGCCGGATGATGAAACATAAATCTGAGTCAGATGCGCGGCGATTGCCATCATCTCCGTTATATCGGCCGGTCTGGCGGAACCGGCCGAAACTACCGACTCAAGAAGAGATGAAGAATTCTGAATCAGGAATTCGTGAGTGAATTTCCTGTCCGAATGCATTGAACTGACAAGGGACTCCAGACAGATTGTATCGAGAATATGGCGCGCGCTGACTCCGTTGCGCAACTCTTCCGCTATGACCCGGAGTGTCAGTTCGGGAACACCGCCCCTGATGGATATAACTGTTCTCTTATTCACACCGCTATCCGTGAAAAAATCATTTTCGGCGGCTTTTTCAGGAGAAATGCCTGCGTACTGCAATGCCTTCTTTGCGCTGATCGCAACGGATGAAACATCTGTGCCGGTCAGGGCCGCGGCAAGCACGCGCGCAGCGTTTTCCGTGAGCCTGCTTCCTGAGAGTATGCACCGGATGGAATTCCATGCAAGAGAAGGAGGAAAGGTGTGGGAGTATCTTCTTGCCGACTCATCCCTCAGTGAGTCCATAAGCAGCTCGTCCTGACCGCGCTGAGCCAGCTGCATCGCAAGACCACATGCTCTTGCTCTTGCTCCGGTGTCGATGGCACTAAGCATCTCGAAAACAAGCTGTGCAGACGTCAGCGAAGAACCGCCGCCCTCAGTCATCCGTGCTACGCCGTATCCGGAAGAAACCATCACAGAATGGAGGATTGGAAGTTGAGTGTACTTGCCGGCGAGAAGCGACTTGATGTGTTTGGAATGATGCAATACCCTGATTGGCAGGAATCTGTCTCCTGCCTGGTAATCAAGAGACAGAGCATGTTCGGCGATAATCGCGAGATTTGCTTTGAACCCGAACAGACCGAACGCCTGTTTTGCGGCAAAAAGAGCCCTGCTACCGCCTGCTGTCAGAATAGTGCGGTAATCTCTTTCATCAAACGCCTGACCCGAATCTTCTGTCATTGTCAGAACGACCAGCGCATCCATACATTGAGACATTAATCTGCGGTTAACCGTCGTTCCTCTTTACCGCCCGTTCGAGCCGCCTCTTGCGCCTGTCGTCGCCCTCAGCGAACAATTTTCGCTCGTCATCCGTGCTGAGGATGAGCCTTGGTACAGATCTGGGGTGACCATCACGATCCAGAGCGACGAGTGTTACTATTGAGTCCCCTGCATTATGTCTGTCCCCCGTAATCAGGTTTTCAGCAATCACGTTGATTGTCACTTCCATTGAGCTCCTTCCGACATAGGTAAGCTTTGCATTCAGTGTGAGCAAATCACCAATATGGACAGGATAGAGAAAATCCATGTGCTCTATTGACGCGGTGACAACGTTGGAATTGCAGTGACGAAGCGCGACGAGCCCGGAGGCCTCATCAACCATTTTCAGTATAGTTCCGCCAAACACGTTTCCGGCTATGTTCGCATCCGTAGGCATCATGACGCGTGAGATATGCGATTCACTGTCTGAAACTTTCTTGCTTATTGCCTGCATCCTTTTCAACCCTGATGGAAATCCACTTCAGCCATATAACTTCATTCCGTCTTTTCTGTAAATACCGTCGAGCCTTGAGGCGGCTATCTCGAATGCCCGGGCCGATGAATCACACGCTATCCACCTCCTCCCAGTTCTGGCTGCGACTGCCGGAAGTGTACCGCTTCCACAGAAGAAATCAGCGACCGTGTCACCTTCTGCTGTCGCCGCCAGCTCTATTCTCTCCACCAGAGATTCGGGTTTCTGTGTGGGGTAATGTGTGTTTTCAGGCTGGTTTCCCCTCAGCGCGGGGATGTCCCACACATCCCGCTGTGAAACTTCTGTGTAGTACCCGTTTTCATCATGCTTTATTTCTATGTTTGAAAAACCATACTTGTATTTCAGATACGATTTCTCAAAACCGTGATTGAAGAAATAATTCCCGGTTTTTGAGTAGAACAGGATGCTGTCGTGTTTTCTGCCGAAGTGTCTCCTTGAAGTTCCGCCTGTCTTGTAAAACCAGATTATTTCATTTACAAAATTTTCATAACCGAATATCCTGTCCATTTCCACTTTCACATAGTGACTCGCATGCCAGTCGAGATGAACAAACACCGATCCTGTGTCCTTAAGAGCTCTGCGGCACAAACGCATCAATCTTCCAAGCCATGAAACGTAAGAATCCATGTCACTCCATCTGTCGTCGAATGAAGCTGTATTCTGCTGACTGCCTGGAGGATGTTTCAGCACCCTGTTGCTGAAGAATGGGGGGTCAACGTATACCATATCCACACTTCCCGGTCCAATCTCCTCGAGTACCAGTGCACTGTCGGAGAGATAGAGAAGACCTTCCGGTTCCGAATAACTGCGGCCGGGCATCATCGTCTCACCATATTGTGTTCACCATTTTCTAACATCCCATGGGTGCAATTCCATCCTGCTCTGAAAATTCACACCATACATCTCAGAAGCGGCAGCATCAATTTCAACAGACATTCATGATACATCCGGCCGATCGGTAAACAATGTGGCCGGCCACCGCAGTCAGCAGGACAGCCGGACGGCGGATGGCTGCTTCGATTGATTTCTCATCCATTATGACCACATCCCCGTAACTGCCCGGTTCAAGCATGCCGATGATTCCCTGCTCGCCCGATGCTGCACCGGACCATGCGGTGTACATGCGCACAGCAGTCTCGGCGTCAACAGCTTCCCCCGCAGTCATCTCAGCAATCTTCACACCTGCATGCTTTCCTCTGTCAACGGCGCAGAGCATTCCAGTCCATGGATCCAGCGGCTCAACGGGTGAGTCGCTGGAACCAACAGGGTTAAGGCCCATCTCGACGAATGTGTGGAAGAGATAACAGTCCGAGCACCTCTCCCCGAGTCTTGCCGGAAGCCACCAGTCACCCACGAGAAAATGAGGCTGTACGACAACGGCAGGGCGAAGCGATCCAATCAGCTGAAGAACATGTGGCGGAGTAAGGGCGGCGTGCTCCAGCCTGAGTTTTTTGCCTGTGATTCCGGCCTTCCGCGCAGCAATGAGGACCTCTTCGATTGCCCTGTCTCCTATGGCATGGGCTGCAACCATCATTCCCCTTTCCATAGCGAGATGCATCAGTCTGACAATTTCCTTCTCACCGGTGAGGCGAAGACCTGTCGTGTCATCATCCTCATATGGTGCCGAAAGAAGGGCGGTTCTTCCTCCAAAACTGCCGTCAGCAAAGAGCTTTACACCGCAGACACGCAGCATACTGTCCATTCCATTTGTGATATCCTCACTTCGCATAGCAGAAAAATCCACTTCCGACAGAAACAGTCTTAGCCTGCACTTCAGTTCATTTCTTGCAGCCAGATTTCTGCATGTGTTCAGTTCGACACTGTCGGAATCAAGAGGCATGAGTGTTGTCAGCCCTCTGGACAAAGCGTAATCGGTTGCTTTTATGACAGCGTCTTCTGCAATGGTGGACAGCAGTTCCTTCCTGAGTTCGCCAACATATTCTATTGCCCTGTCGAGAAGTATCCCGGTCGGAGAACCCGAACCGTCCCTTCGTATTATACCACCCGGAATGTCCTTTGCATGTTCCAGACCGCACTTCTCAATCACAAAAGAGTTCACGGAAACAACATGGTGGCAGAATCTGAACAGCATGACAGGCCTGTCGGAAGATATCATATCAAGGTCGTGCCTGTCGGGCAGCCGGTGCTCGGTGAAATTTTCCTCATCCCAGCCGCCTGAGATGAGGAAAGGAAGGCCGGCACACCGCTCCCGCATCCCTTCGACCATTTCACGAATGCTCCTGAAGTTCCGCAGCTGCCCCATCAGCAACTCGGTACCTGTCTCCACCAGGTGCATGTGTGCATCGGTCAGGCCCGGAAGGACAAGACTTCCCCCTGCATCCAGGCGGATGATTCCTGCATCGTCTCCTGCTGCCCGGAGGATCGTAGTGTTGTCGCCGGCACATTCAACAATACCATTTCGAATCAAAACCGCTTCTGCAAAGCGCGTGCCTGTGTACAGATTCGCGTTGATAATCAGCATATTCCCGTGGCCTGTCGGGGGGAGGCGGGTTTCAGTTTCTGCGGGTTTTTCCGATATGATCACACTTTCAGTAATGGTCGTAATGAACACCGTACTCCTGCAGAGAAACACCACGGCCCTTTTCCACATGTCCTATCACACCTGCTTTCAGCCTGTTCCTGCGAAGGCACCTGACTGTCTCATCGCCGCGTCCCTTTCCTGTCACAATGACAAATCCTGTGCCCATGTTGAACGTCTGAAACATCTCGCTGTCAGGAACACCACCATTTTCCGCGAGGAATGCGAATATGCGTTGAGGCCTGGGCAAATCGGTGATGTTGAACAGTACATTTTCCTTGAGCCGGAGTATATTCCTCATACCGCCACCGGTGATGTTTGCCATGCCTGTGATGCCTCCCAGTGAAAGGCATCGCAGAACCGGTCTTACGTAAATGGTAGTTGGTGTCATCAGCACGTTTCCCAGTGATTTGTCAGACTGAAATTTTTCATCGAGCTGTATATTCATTTCACTCAGAATCATCCTTACAAGCGTGAAGCCGTTGGAATGAAGACCGCTGCTGGCTATGCCGACGATTTCATCACCCGCCCTAATGCGGCTGCCGGTAACGAGCTTCTTTTTCTCCACAACACCAAGGCAGCTTGCAGAAAGGTCCAGCTCATTCATCATGGTGCCGAGCACGGCAACCTCACCGCCGACAACGGTAACGTTTGCCATCTTCGCCCCGGCATTAAGGCCCCGTCCAAGCTCTGCAGCAATGTCCGGCTCGAGTGCGGGTGTTGCAACATAATCCACGAGTGCAAGTGGTTCTGCACCGACACATATCGTGTCATTCACATTCATTGCCACACAGTCGATGCCCACTGTATCCCACCTGTTCATCTTCCGCGCAAGAAGAAGTTTTGACCCGACGCCGTCGGTGGACAGCGTTAGCAGCTGTTTTCCGAAGGAGACAGCGGCGGTGAAGTGACCAGCTCCGATGACAGGACCATTCACCCTCCTCCTGTACTTCAGCTCGTGGACCAGAGACGATATGAATTTGCTCTTGAGGTCGATATCGACACCCGATGAAGCGTATGCGCCTGATGAATGGCTCATGGAGTCGCCATGCCGAACAGGTGAATAAAATCTTCGCAGGCAATAGTCTCTCCGAAAACATGCTGAATTCATTTCCACACCTTA
>DAHXLZ010000013.1 GCA_027365715.1 Methanomassiliicoccales archaeon
CTCAAAGTGTAAGTCACTGATGTTCCCGGAAAACGGCAAGTTCAGATGCCGGAGATGCGGCAATGAAGAGAATATGACCAGGTCGAGCAGGAATACCGTTCGTTCGGAAATGAATGCCGACAGGGAACTGCTGATTGTTGAGGGCAGGTCTGACACATTGCCCAAGGTCGCCATAAAGTGCTCGAAGTGTGATAACAATGAAGCATACTGGGTACTCAGACAGACCAGGGCTGCCGACGAGCCCGAAACGAGAATATACAGATGCACGAATTGCAGTTTTTCATGGAGGGAATACTGATTTCCGGCGCGTACGCGGCTGCATTCCGGTCTGGAGAGGTTGTTGAATGCCATGGCCGCCGTACCTTCCATGAACGCGTAAAGCAGCCGCCGGCAGACATAACAATTATATTTTGAGAGGATTTTACCAGCAGAAGGAGTTAACAGATGTTTAAAGCCAGCGCGAAAGCGGAAGTACTGAAGCAGATTGTAGATGTGGTTTCCACACTCGTTGATGAAGCGAAGTTCAACATTGATGCGGACGGAATATCTCTCAAGGCCGTGGATCCGGCTCATGTTGCGATGATTGAACTTACGCTGAAAAAGGATGCGTTCGACGGGTATGAGGCAGATGAATGTGAACTTGGAGTGGATCTTGAAAAGCTGAGGGACATACTCAAGCTTGCTCACTCAGGTGATGCGGTGAGGCTGGAGCACAATGAAGACAAAAACCAGCTCATCGTCAAGATCGGCAATGTGACAAGGAGGATGAGTCTTGTCGATACTGCGGGAATGTCCGACCCAAAGGTGCCAAACATAGAACTGCCGACAACAATGATAGTCAGGGCTGATGAACTGAACTACGGCATAAAAGCTTCAGAGAGCGTTTCTGATCACATTGCGCTTGTGGCCGATGAAGAATACTTCGAAATGAGTTCTGAGGGTGACTCTGACTCTGTAGACTTCAGACTGCCGAAGGAGAAACTCCAGCTGCTTGAATCCAAAGGAAAGGTGAGAAGTCTCTTCCCCCTCGACTACTTTTCCAACATGGCAAAGGCAATTTCCGGAAACAATGAGATTAAGATAAACCTGGGAAACAACTATCCTGTCAAAATTGAGTTTGATATAGCGGATGGCAACGGACATGTCAAATATCTTCTTGCTCCGAGGGTAGAAAGCTGAACTTCCATGATCTCAAGTGGATACCGGATTTGCGTCCTGGCATCGGGTAACGGTTCCACCTTCCAGTCCATTGTGGATGCCTGTAAAAAGGGTTATCTGAACGGCAGGGTAGTTGCGCTGATAGTGAACAGGCCAACTGCCTTCGCGCTGATCAGAGCCGAAAGGGAGGGCATTGAAGCGATTGTCATCGATTCCGGAAGCATGACACAGAGTGAATATGAATCGCGCCTGCTTTCTGAGCTTCGGAAGAGGAAGCCGGACATAGTGTGCCTGGCCGGTTACCTTAGAATACTTCCAGGTACGATTGTTTCATCCTTTCCAAACATCCTCAACATACATCCCGCGCTGCTGCCGAAATTCGGAGGGAAGGGAATGTACGGCATCAGGGTGCATGAAGCAGTCATTGCAGGAGGAGAGAAAGAGAGTGGCTGCACGGTTCACTTTGTAACCGAGAGGGTTGATGACGGCCCCATCATTGTGCAGAGGAAGGTGCAGGTGCTTCCGGAGGATACCGCTGCGACGCTGATGAACAGGGTGCACGAAGAGGAGCTCAAGGCATATCCCGATGCAATCAGAAAGGTGATGGAAGGTGCGTGACACTGCCAGTCAATTGACTGCTCTGAGCGGGCGCGACATACAATTCTGCCGGCAGATACAGCAAACATTATTGACTCTGTCAGATTTTCATTGAAAATCCGGCTTGAAGGCTTCTGCTCAGCGTCTTTGAACTGCTTCATCGCCTCATCAGCCTCCCGCTCCTGCCTGAGTCACAGGCAGACATACTGGTTTGGATCGTGACCAGATGTTCCCCGCAGCATTGTAGTCACGATCAT
>DAHXLZ010000049.1 GCA_027365715.1 Methanomassiliicoccales archaeon
ATATGCTCTTTAATTCAGTCTGTTCCTTTTCCAGTCTGCTGAAAGAAGAAGGAATCAGCAGAGGCGACAGAGTTGGCATTTTTATGCCCATGATGCCTGAGACCGTTATAGCTTTTCTCTCAATCACAAGAATAGGCGCAATTGCTGTTCCCGTTTTCTCTGGCTTCGGTTCTGAGGCACTGCTGCAGCGATTTGATGACACGGGCATCATTGCTTGTGTGACAGTTGACGTATCACTTAGACGTGGCAAACGAATCTTGCACTATGAAATGGTTTCAAAGCTGAGAAGCGAAATTCCCACGATGAGGTACATTTTCCGGTTGCGTAAGGATAAACAAACTTCTGGCTCTGCCGATAATATGACAATAGATTGGAAAGCTGAGTTTTCGGCAGGGAGAACAGTTTTGCCTGAGAAAACGGAAGCAGAGGATTTTGCATTGATCTTGTACTCATCTGGCACAACTGGCCGACCAAAAGGAACCGTTCACACTCACATTGGTGTATTCCTTCAACCTGCAAAGGAGGGAAAGTATAACCTTGATCTCATGCCCGAAGAAAGACTCTTCTGGCTGAGCGACTTAGGATGGGTAATGGGGCCCTGGTCCATAGTGGCTGCCCTTTCTCAAGGCGCAACCCTGGCCATCCTGGGAGGTGCTCCTGATTATCCCTCAGAATCAAGGCTGTGGAGATTTATCGAAAACTTTGGCATTACCACCCTGGGCATTTCTCCGACCCTGATTCGTTCCCAGAGAAAATATGGAGATCAGCAACTGAATGAATGCGACCTGACTGGCATTAGAATAATAGCTTCTGGTGGTGAACCTTGGGATTTAGATAACTATATGTGGGTTTTTAACAAAATCGGAGCACGAAAAACACCAATCATCAATTTATCCGGCGGGACAGAACTCATGGGAAGTCTGCTCATACCATTGCCGATCCTGCCTCTTAAGCCCTGCACTTTGCAATCTCCGGGCCTGGGTATGGCCATCGACTCTATCGACGATAATGGAAACTCAGTCGTGGGCACCGTTGGCTACATAGTTTGCAGGAAACCCGTGCCTTCTATGACGAAAGGTTTTTGAAAAGATAAAAGCAGGTACCTGAGTACGTACTGGTCTAAATTTCCGGGAATCTGGTATCATGGTGACTGGTCACTGGCTGATTCTGATGGTTTCTGGTTCCTTCTAGGCAGGGCAGACGATCTGATCAAGGTTGGAGGAAAGAGAATCGGACCATCCGAGATCGAAGAAGTGTTGCTGAAAGATGCGGGAATATTCGAAGCCGCAGCGATCGGAGTTCCCGACGATGTCAAAGGAGAGGCAATAGTTTGTTTTGCTGTCTTGAGAAACGCCAGGAAAAGTGATGACATTAAGTCAAGCCTGATGCACAGAATTGAAGAGTCTCTGGGCCGGCCCTTTGTTCCAAGAGAGATATATTTCACTTCAGCCCTGCCAAAGACCCATTCCGGTAAGATATCCCGCAGCCCACTGAAGCAAATTTTTACAAATTTAGATTCCCCTGCAAACCTGTCATCTATCGATAATCCAGATTTGATGGGAAAGATTCGTGCTTTAGCAGAGTCTGAAAAAGCTAAGCGCAACGCACAGCATAATCGATAGTCCAATGCCATCTGAGAAACGAATCAGTAGGTGTTATTGGTTTGGTCCCCCGATTGAGGACAGAGTTAACTTTTAAGAGTTCACACAATTTACTTTCCATCTCTTAGATACCTTGCTCTTGTGAAGCCTATTAGCCCCCCGAGATGTTTCCCCTCAGTAAAGTGCCCCGCCTTCGGCCCGGCTTCGAGTGCATCCCATTTAAACGCCACCAGTGCCGGTGCATTTGAGACAGATCCTACGGCTTCAGGCCTGGAATGTATCACATTGGGCACTATGGAAACTGGAACTACATAGCAAAATTCCCCGACAGGCGCACCAGGTACATAATCGAACAGCAAGTTCTGACTATTTTGAGTTGGCCAGTGATCTAACTCTGTTGACAGTTTAAAAACACTCCCTCATGGTTCTCATCTGTTGAAATTATCAAACTGTGCAGTCCACTTCGCAATCCTTTTATGCGGACCCATGAACTCGATCCCCGCGGCAGGTTGCCGCAGGACTAAACAACATGAAGAGCAAAAGATTTGCAAAGAGAATGAAGGACAGCGGGGTGTCGCCTGTCATCGCAACCATTTTGATGGTGGCAATCACGGTCGTACTCGCAGCTGTTCTGTACGTAATGGTGAGCGGGTTCACTCACTCGCCAGGGACAGCGAACAGTGCGGGATTGAATGAGGCGCAAACTACAGCTAATAACTGGACCGTGAGCGTATCAAGTGTGTCTGCCTCCAACATACACTTGACCAACTTGAAAATCGTAGTGACTAACGGAACCGGAGTAACATCATTCTCGCTTTCAAGCGTCACAAGCGCTGGAACCTTCAAGCTTGGTGGAGGCCCATCGGGAATAGAAGTTTGGTTCGTTGTAATAACCGGGAATAGCGGTACATATCTCAGCTCTGGGGACTACTTTATTCTCAATGGCACCGCTGTTTCATCTGGAGCCACCGTAACACTTTATAATGGTGGAAGCTCACTCGGTTCGACTACACTCTGAAATCGATTTCTTCATCAAACACTTTCCCTTCTTTTTTATTTCTCGCCATCGAACAAACGTATCCCTTTTTCAGGGGTTTGGTCTGAAAACGTTTCAGGTCTCAATGTCAGTAGCGGGCTGATGTGCGCTTTAAGGCTAAGGGATATCTCAAGGAAATGTTTAACCACTCAGAACAGGGACGGGAATGGCGCCGTGGCGAAGAAATCCCTTGCTTATGGCGTATCAGGCACGATGCTTGCAATCTATCTCAAAACCATTGTCATAAATGAGCTTGCTATCGTTATTTTGCTGACTGCGGTTCTTGCGGATTCAATCGCGTTTAACCCCGCCACAATAAGATATTCACTGCGATTCGGTCGAAGAAAAATACTCATTACCCATTCCGTTCTCATGTTCATTTCCGGATGCGCATTTCTGCTGACAAGAGCATATCCTGTGATGCTGCTTGGGGCAGCGCTGGGACTTATAAGCGTCTCGAGCGCTGATTCGGGCCTGTTTCTAGGCAATTCTCGTGAAAACCCTCGAGCCCTGTGACTTATTCTTCCTCTTTATTTTCAATCGAGTCAATGCCGGTTTCCTCCTTTCTGCTCTGCTTTTACCGAATAAATTGTGTCCTTAAAATTCGTGCCATTTGCCGGCCGACATTTGTCCCAAATCCCACAAAATTATCATTGCGCAATACGCAGACGATAAGGTCCTTAAGCAAAGCCTGCCGTTACGTTTGAACGACCATGTTCAACGAAGAACAGCTTGAACAGTTAAGGTTCATTGAGAAACAGCCGGG
>DAHXLZ010000055.1 GCA_027365715.1 Methanomassiliicoccales archaeon
TGTGACCGGATTCAGGCGGTAGTAAAAACTCTCATGTTTCTCAAATCTGGTGATTTCCTTGAAGCCGGAAAGGCCTATCGCCTTGAGAACGAAGAGCAACGGAAGCCCGACACCGAACGATATCAGCAGCCAGCTGAAGAGGTTGACAAAGATAATTCCAGCCAGTCCCATTATCCACACCTGATCAGAAAATCGCTGGGCGGTATTATCCCGTATTTCCCGCTCTCCCTGAAGCATTCCTCCGGCGTTCCTTCCATGACCTTCTTTCCGCAATCCATGACCATCATCCTGCTTGCGTGCCTGTAGACGAACCTTGCATCGTGTGTGACAACGACAAATGAATATCCACTGTTCCTGAGAGAGGAGAGTTCTTTGCCAAGTATTTCCCTGTGATAGAAGTCCTGTCCAGATGTGGGTTCATCCATCATGACTACCCTTGCCCCCGAGGAGAGCGCAGACGCCATGGCCACCCTTCTTCTCTGGCCAAAGCTCAATGTCAGCGGATCTCTGTCCTTCGCTTCCAGGAGTGAGAACATTTTCAGGAAGTAATCCGTCTTTTCCCTGAGCTGTTTCCTGCTGGTCCCGGAGCGTTTCCTCATGGAATATGATATTTCGTCTTCAACCGTGCTGTTTATCAGGACGATGTCGAAGGCCTGGGGAATATACGCTATGTGCCTTCCCACCTCCTGGACGGATGAGGAACTCAGATCACTGTCCCCGACACGCAGTGAAATCTCCGCCTTCAGCCTCGTGTCGAGCATTCCGCAGAGTGAATTCAGCAGAGTGGATTTTCCCGCTCCGTTGCGACCCATTATCGCAAGCATTTCTCCTTCAAAGAGCGTGAGGCCGGTGTCCACGAGCGGGCATGGCTTGTCGGAATGGACGGTGGAATGTGCATTCAATACCACTTTTCCAGCCGAAGACCTGTCGGGTGAGCTGAAGCTCAAACCGCTTTCGACAGCCTTTTTCCTCACGCTCTGAACGTCCGTGACATCGAGTCGGAGTTTCCTCGCGACAAGGTAATGCTCGGGAATCTCAATGCCTGCAGAAACGAGATCTTCAAGGTGATCAGGAAGATCTCTTTTCTCTATGTCGAGTGTTATCCTGCCACCGTCAACCAGGATGATGCGATCGACGAAGGGCAGAACCCTTTCCACCTTGTGCTCCACTATCAGCATAGTCTTCTTCCTGGCCAGTGATTTCAGCAGTTCAAAGATTTTTTCCGTGCCTTCAGGATCAATGTTGGATGTCGGTTCGTCAAGTATCAGTATTTCCGGTTTCATCGCCAGAACGGAGGCGAGAGCGAGTCTCTGCATTTCCCCTCCAGAAAGGGTGTATGTCTCCCTGTCAAGCATCGAGTTCAATCCCGTGATGTCCACCGCCTCCTTCACACGCGAGGCGATTTCCTCCGGCTGAAGGCAGAGATTCTCGGGTCCGAATGCCACCTCCTCTTCCACAGTGTAATTCAGAACCTGGGCTGAAGGGTCCTGCAGCAGAGTGCCCACATATGAAGATATTTTAAAGAGCGGTGTATCGCTGACAGTCATCCCGGAGGTCAGCACTGTTCCGGAAAGGTTTCCATGGAAGATATGCGGTATGACGCCGTTGATGCAGTTGACAAGCGTCGACTTGCCGGAGCCCGATTTGCCGGTTATCAGTATTATGTCCCCCTCTCCCGTCTCAAATCTGCCCACTTCCAGTGAGCTTTCCGGGGCTCCCGTGTAAGAGAAGGAGAGATTCTCTGCCAGTATGCGACCATGTTCCGGAACCGATGGCTCCTCCTGGCTGCTGTTTTCCCCACCGATGTTGAATTTATGGATCTCCTGCAATTTCTTCCCTCCTGTTTCCATTCCGCCGATCGATATCAGTGTCCTATCGCCTTTACAATCCTGACAGACGCGAGTGCTGCCAGTACTCCGATTACTATGTCTCCCGGAATAAATGCAAAGAGGTCGAAATACACCTTTCCCCAGTCTACAACGCCGCCGTAGAGGAATGGCGAGAAGAAAGCCCTGTAAAGCAGTGCGTCAGGAAACGCCAGGAGCGCCGCCAGCGTTCCTCCTTCAACGATTGCTTTGAACGGGGTCGAATGTATGTATTCATTGATGACGGAAACCGTGTGTTTGCCCGCGACAACTGTATCGACTCCCTCTCCGGACCCGCCGACAATTCCCGGCTTTCGACCGGCAGAAGACTTTAACCGGTTGCCGATTACTCCGAACAGGTTTCCGCCGGTCATTGCTATGAACAGGTCTATGAGGAGACCATATGTCAGTACTTCATAGATTGTGTATATCGGCTCGCCACCGAAACCGTAGCTTATTATGTCGCTGAGGAAGTTGAATATGAAAAGGGTCGACATCCCCACACCGACCTTTCTTACAAGGGCCGCCACTATGAAGAGTATGAATATCCTGCCCCAGAATCCTATGCTGATAAAGGGTGTGCTGGGCAACGCTCTGCTTATGAATCCTGCGAGATAGAATTCCCATACGACCGCAAATGCGGAGCCTATTCCTATGTAAACCAGGTCAAGGGTCGTGAACTTCTTCAACCCGCCATATTTCTTTCCAAGCACGAATGCTGCGCCGACTGCTATAATGAAGTATAGCAGAACAAGCTCCCAGGGTATCTCTCCAGGTGCATTCACTATCCCGCTGATTCCATTGAAGCCCAAACTTTTCACCTTGACAGAGACAATCTTCCAGCACGTATATGGTAATCCTGAAAGTAGAATAGTGCCGGTTCTATTGACTACATAGAAAACAATCCGGGCATTTCTGCTGAACCCGGCGTCTGTACCGTCATCGGCTTGAAACGAGTTGAGTACAGGCCGCAGGGCGATATGTTCTGCGGGCGTTGTGCGGAAACATGCCAGCAACCGGCAACTCCAGGGAATGGTTCTTCGGCGGGGCGTTGCAATAAAATAGGCTACATAGTCCAATATATACTAAGTCGGCCGAACATAAATACGACGCCTGTATGCTTGTTATATATGATTTCTCTAAAGGATGACCGCGATTTGATTGACAGTTCCAGGCTGAAGGGCTTCGTCACACCACGCTATGACGGGCACTGTATTTCCAACATACCTGACACGATTTTCAAGCTTCTTCATCTCAAGTCTCACAATCCTCTCAGGATGGAACCGGTCTATGACATCGGCGACGGGGCCGAGAACGTCATACTCCTGCTTCTTGACGGCGTAGGTTTCAGGATGCTGGAGCATGCGGAATCTGAACTGATGGTGCCCGCACTGGGAAATGTTTTCCGTCAGTCATTCAATGGCGCTATAACGAGCATCTTTCCATCGACAACAGCGACTGCCATCACAACGCTCAATACGGGCCTTACGCCTCAGGAGCACGGTATACTGGGCTATACATCATATTTCAGGGATTTCGGCTCCATCGTCAACATGCTCAAATTTGCGCCCATAAGCAATGAGGATATGTCGCTGTTCGATTGCGGTATTGAGCCATGGATGATATTACCCGGCACGACCATACATGAAAAACTCCACAATGAGGGCATAAGTTCCTTCATGTATGTGGGGAACGCAATCAGGAATAACGGCCTATCAAACATTGTCAACCGTGGTGCAGAGGTAATGCCGTATTTCACCAGCTCCGACATGTTCGTCCGGTTGAGAAAGAATCTCGAAAAGGGGGCGTCCAGCACTTTTCATTTCGCATACCTTTCGAGTCCGGACAGGATTGCCCATATGCGCGGACCGTTCACAGAGGAGTTCTCAAGCGAGGTAAACGCGATCCTCTATTCCTTGAAAACCGATCTGATTGAGAAGCTGGATAGTGGAGTCGGGAAGAAAACAACCATCATTGTCTCTGCGGATCACGGTCATGCTCAGATAAGCAGGGAGAATGTCTTTGATCTGGCAAAGAGCAGGGAATTGTCGAATATGCTTGCAAGACCCCCTACCGGTGACTCGAGGGCATTTTTTATGAGCACCAGGGCAGGATGCACTGACGCAGTCATTGATTACTTTGAGAAATATCTGAAAAACATGTTCAGCATCTTCAGGTCCAGAGAATTGCTGGATATCGGAGTTCTGGGCAGCGGCACTCCGTCTTCTGAGACGATGGATCGCATCGGTGATCTCATAGCTGTGGCGAGAAATGATGCAGCGTTTGAAAACTCGAATCTGTCAGTGATCCAGAAGTCGAACGGGGTGTGGCTGGAAGGCAGGCATGGCGGTCTCAGCGAGAATGAAATGATTGTGCCGGTAATCGCCTCACGATTGAATGCGCTTTGACCCGGTTTTTCGTGCCTGGCTGTGATATGACATTCCGGTCGTTTTTCAGGCCACCCCAATCCTTATTGCGCGTTTTTCTGAAACTATGGTATTCCGATCTCCTTCAGCCGCTGTTGCCTGAAGCGGCAGAGCAATGAAAGAGTATGGAAGTGACATACTTGGGAAACAGGAGGCTGAAAATTGAAATCTCATGAATCACACAAAAAGATCAATGCGTCTGTCATCTGCGAAAATCCAAGTCAATCTGTCTCTGTATGTCGCCATCCTCCCGGAGTACTGTCTGGAAACCCGTTCTGCCGGTACATGTATCTGGCAACAGCAAAAGTCCTGCACGTTTCAGGCCGGCATATGCTGTTTTCTTGGTTATTCTGCACATTTTCAACAAACTATATTGTTTGCTATAGTATCTATGCTGGTCACCTATTTCAGGCTCCAGCCGGATTTAGCAGACAATGAAACCCGGGCATGACTGGATGGTGCCGCCTCCTTCGGTTGAATCCGCTCCCGAGGCGGTATTCTTCGACCTCGATGAGACGATATTCGAGTTCAGGCATTCATCAAGGGCGGGATTAAAGGCCATCATTTCCAGCCTGCCCGGGCTTTCAGCCACTGGAGAAGATGTGCTGGAAAATCGATACTGGGATCTGGGAAGAGAAACATTGCAGCTGGTCCGCTCCGGGAGTCTGGGTATTGAATGTGAAAACAGATACAGATTCGGGAAGCTGTTCGAGCTTTACGGGCTGCACCTCTCGGACGACGAACTGAATTCATTGCTGAATTGCTACGTTTCAGAATTTTCCAGACAGAGCAGCGCCGTTCCGGGTGCACATGAAATTCTTCACACCATGAGGAAACACGGACTGAAGGTCGGCATAATTACCAATGGCCCGAAGGAAAGCCAGATAAAGACCATTGAAAGACTTGGATTAAATCCATTGATAAATTTCATGGTCACGCCCGAAGACGCCGGCACTCTCAAACCCGACTCCCGGATTTTTATGATGGCGGCTGATATCGCGGGCGTTGCTCCTGAAGATTCTGTTATGGTGGGTGACTCCTGGGCAAGTGACATAGTTGGTGCAAGTCGTGTTGGCATGAAGTCGATATGGTTCAACAGGAAGGGAGAACAGCAACCCGGGCCTGACGTTGCCGCATCAATAACTTCGCTCTGGGAGCTCCCGGAGCTCATAGGCCTGCAACCTGTCTCCAAAGCTATATCGTGTCGCTGAGAACTCTGTTTCCTCTCAAAGCATTCTTTCCCTGCTCCGGCAGACGGTCTCCGGTTCCGCAGATCCGGCTATTGAAAATCCATCCTTTCTTCCGCTTCCCCTGTCAGCATTAGAAACAGTGCGCCGATATCCATCATCGATCGATGCATGGCTCTGAATGTTCATTCAGACGCCGCTCAATTTATTACGCCGTTGATGTCAAGTTTCGGCAATCATCATTCACCGTCAGCCAGGCAGAACTTTGCGTGGATTGCCACTCAATTCGCGATGGCTGCGCCTGCAACATCATAGTCTATAATGACTATTTAGATAGGGATAAAATATATAAAAATCCATGTCACAGACAAAAGTGAATGCAGCATGGAAACACGCAAGGTTCAATTTACTGGCAATTCCACCTTTACCATCTCACTGCCGCGCGACTGGATTGAGAAAATGGGCATCAGGAAGGGAGACACGCTGGGAATAATGCGGGATAAGAGAGGTCTGATAACTGTCTCTCCGGCCACCGATCTCAGGGCTGAAGACAGGGTCAAGACGATAGACGTACTGAAAGAACCTCCCGCACACATTGAGCGCATGCTCATAGGTGCATACATCATGGGCTTCGACACGATAGTGGTCAGGTTCAGGGACAGGCTGGATAATGTGGTCAGGGAGAGGATAAGGCAGTTCACAAGGATAGTGACGGGCGTGGAGATAATCGAGGAAACGGCGAACACAATAGTCATAAAGGATCTCACTGATCCGGCAGAACTTTCCCAGGAAAAAGGTGTCAGGAGACTCCATCTGATCGTTCCTTCGATGCATTCAGACGTCATGATTTCCCTGCAGAAAAAAGATCAGAGCCTCGCGGAAGATGTCATAAACAGAGACTCTGACGCGGATAGAATATACTGGTTGATCATGAAAGAGCACAACGTTCTGGCAAAAAATTTCATGATGGCAGAAAAGCTGCAGATGAGTCCAGAAGAGAGTTCATCATATTTTCAGATGGCGCGGTATCTTGAGAGAATAGGAGATCACGCAGTACAGATAGCCAGATCGGTTATACTGCTCAAAGATTACAGCGTGCCGAAAGACATCATGGCGCATCTTAAATCGGCACATGAACACGCGATCAGAATGATGGACGATGCTGTGGGCGCATTCTTCAAAAGGGGTGTATCTGAAGCCAATCAGGTTATAGACCGGAGGGACAGCCTCAATAACTCGCTTGGAGTCATTTCCGCGGACATACGGAAGGTAAGGTCAGACGAGGCCGTACACCTTGCACTGATTGAGGAATCAATCCGAAGGGTAGCATATTATGCCACGGATATTTCTGAGATTACGATCAATTACTGCATGCTTGCTGACCAGTGAACTGAAAAGTACAGATCCATGAGTGGTCCGTCCCGGGCGTCCGGTATCTTCCTTCAGAGGACTGTTCTCCATACGATCACGATCGGCGCAACACGAAGTCGGCCGCCTGCCGGTTGCAACTCAGGAATATGCACAGGCCCGAGCCTTTCACGCATTCAGTTCGCAGGCGGATGCTCAGAATGCAACGTACCTGCCTGACATGAGTACTCTTGGGCGTTAGCAACCGAATGCTGTTCCGTTCTCTCTTTCCGGGCACCACACTGTTACTGTCCGGGAATCTGTCCTGGATGCTTCGCATGGGAAAGAGATTTGGCACATTACCCGGTCTGCTTTCCGGTTTGTGCCATCGCGCGTTCAGTCGTCAATC
>DAHXLZ010000092.1 GCA_027365715.1 Methanomassiliicoccales archaeon
AGTGCTCAATGATGCATCACACACAACGAAATGGCGGAAATATGCAGCAAACGCCCGTTTTGACTTTCTGAATGGCTCAAGAGACCGGTGTCACTGAAAGAGAAACGTTGCAATGATTCGGTGTGTCGGTGTATCTGACAATCCCTACCGGTTTTTGCCTGTGCATTTAAGGAAAGCAAATTTTAATGTTAGACTGTTACTGTGTGGATGGAGTAGCCCCGTTCTGATGTAAAATGCAAACAATAGCGCTTGTAATAGCCAGAAGGATGCACAACAATCTCGAACAATACACCTACCATGCGCTAAAGAGACTAAATGTGGATGCGCGATTTGCCGGCTACGCTGACATATTAAACTTCAAAGGACTTGAATTGATGAGGATGCTCGCAACGCGTTCCCGTGCGTTCAGGAATGCGTCCACGCCCTTCTGGCTCAGGAAGGTCAACGAAGTGTATCAGAGGAAAATAGATGAGCTTAGACCCGATTTGCTTATTTCACTTAAGGGCGAATCTCTGCTACCTTCCACGATTAAGAATGCAAGGAGTAATTTCGGCGTAAAGACATGCCTTTGGTACCCTGATGATCCGAGGTTCTTCAATTCTCTGGCAAAACACATTGCACCCCATTACGATGCGATATACACATACTCCAATAAAGCTATTGAACTTTACAAATCCATTGGTATAGATAAAGTCTCCAGACTCCCTTTTGCCTGCGACCCAGAAATTCACAGGGCACCTGAAGTTGAAAGAGAAAGGAATGGCAGGGCCGTTTTTGTCGGAACTTTCTCATACAAGAGGTATCGATTTATCAGAAAACTGCTCAAGAATGGCCTTCCTGTAGACATTGTAGGACCATATTGGAATCGATTTATAGGAAAAAACGTCATTTCAAACGGTGTCTTCGGAAAGGATATGGTAGATTTATTCCAGAGATATTCTGTGTCTATAAATCTTCATCAAAATCTGGACTACGGCCCGAATATGAGGACATTTGAAGTCACAGGGAGTGCTGGATTCCTACTCACCGATAACGCTGAAGACATTGGTAAATTTTTTGCCGCTGGAAAGGAAATAGTGCTTTATGAAAATACAAACGATGCCATAGACAAAATTGAAAAGACATTGAAGGGTGAAATGGACATAGACGTAATGTCGAGAAACGCATACAAGCGATGCCACTCGGACCACACTTATGATGAAAGAATTCGGAGACTGCTCGCTGATATGCAGTAGCGCACTGTGTCCGAATCAAGGTGGAGGACATCTTGGTTAATGCAGCCTAAGGCTGGCGGACATTCAGAAGTGGAAGGCTGCTCTTCGCATAGGGAGTGATTGAATTGGAGATTATCTTGCCCCTGCCATGGTGCAGCCCTTCTTCCATTCTTCCAGTGCAGTAATTTCCCTATGCCGGACTACTGTGCCCATGACCAAGCAAAATGGGCAAGATGCGGACAAAAAAAGGGGGAAGGAGTTTATTCGGCGGCAGTGCACAGCATCTCCTCGACGGTCAGCGGGGGTTGAGTTGGGTTGTTGCGGGGGTGTGTGATTCGGTGGCGGGGGACGTGGGAGGGGTGGTTGCCGACGCTTGCCCTGTGGCTGTTGCGGGTGGCGTGTCACGCTTCCACTTGACGATCCTGTGGCTCACTGCTCCCTTGGTCACGCCTACCTGCCTGGCGATATCGGTAGGGCGTGTGCCTGTGGCCCATAATGCCCTTGCCTGCATCCGCCGTTCTTCCTGCATGGCCATTGGGTGCAACAGTTGATAGCGACGGCTTAATGCTTCCGTCAACAGTTTACGGAAAAAAGTAAACTGTTTACGGGAAACCGTAAACAGTTGAGACTCACGTGCGCGTGTACGCGCGCGTGCAACCAGCCGCCGTTAAGTTCGGGGAGATATCTCCTCGTAGTTTAGGGGAGTTTACAGTTGAGTTAAGTTAACAGTCGAGTTAAGAGTTGAGTTAAGAGTAGAAAAAGGGGGAAGGGGTTTAGAAAACAACGCCTGTTTCCGCCTGTGACGTCCTGATGAGTTCCGCTGACTCATGATTGGTCAGGTGCAGTTCCATCAGTCGCGCGGGGAATAGTCCAAAGCTCAGCCCAAAGCGTTCGTCGTCATTCATGCTCTCATAAATCGCATTTGCGCCTTGTCATGTTCTCGACAGCATGGGGCCAAATAAAGGAAAAATTTGGCACAGACTCTGCCAGTTCCCGCTTATCATATGCTATATTCTGTCACGCGTCAGCCGATCCGACAATGGCAGTTCCGTTTGTTCCGATGCCATTCTCTGGACTTCAATTGTCCTGTTGCATCTAAGGGATTATTCACGTAAAATGTAATCTACCATTTTACGTATGCTTCTTGTCAGAACCACTGATACATTACATTTTCGACGAAGAATCGCTTAAAAAGGAATAGAAATGATTTGTTCCATCTGCGCATCTCTCTACAACGGGCCGGGGCCGTCTGTGGTTTCACCGGCTTCTTTATCGGCCATCCGCCGGTACGCCTCTTCGTTATCGAGGTCAAGAGGGATGGTTCGGCCGCTGAGTATCATGTCTATTTTCTCAGCAATGTAGGCCCTTGCAATAATGCCTTCCCTGCTAATTACCAGCGCCTTGAGCCTCAGGAGTGTGCTTCTGCTTATTTCCGTTGTTCCCTTCAGTGTTTCACCATGATTAACGCGGTCAAAAAAGGACGAAAGTGTTTGAAAAGAATGATATCGTTTGCATTCTCCCTTTTGCGCACTCATCTTCCGTCATCATCAGGGAGTGAACCATTGCCCGGGCTGTCTTCCCGTACCCTCACAAGGCCATATTCCCTGGCCACTCTCTGTACTTCCTCGCATTCATCTCCCTCGAATGTGCCGTTTCCAGTGTATTTGAACCCAGGAGCCTCAGTTTTGCCATCATGTCCCTGAAAGCGGCCCTGCCAATAAAGGCGCTTGTTCGAAGCACGACAGGCGGCTGTTCTGGCCCCCAGCCGCCTCCGAAGTAGTAGAATGGCTGCAGCAGTTCCGGAATTAGATATTCCTCGTACGACTCCCTGCCCATTGCCTTCGACGAGTTCCTGAGTGCCTCTATCCTGATTATCTGGCTTCGTGCCCACCGTTCGACTGTTGTTCGTTCTTCCAACATGTTGCCACGTTTGTATGGCGGGCAAAACAAGTGTGGTCTGGAATCAGATTGGTTAAATCGAATTGACTATGCAAGAGCACCTTGTATGCGAAACGCTTCACCATTCTTCAATCATCTTATGAACTTCTATCGGCGTTACAGACAACCCGGCTTCCTATGGCATTTCTGAGATCTAATAACTCCGGGCATTCCGGAGGAATGTGACTTCTTGCTGAAGGGAATTGTTGCATTCGCACTGTCTGCGGTAATGGGCGCTGCACAGCAGACGGTTATAGCATTCCCTAAGAATCTTACCGAAAACGTCAAATCACAGTAATCCCGCTCGCCTCACAGACTTGGTTGGAGATAGTTTCAGAATCAGATTCAAAGATCCTCAACAAACTTGCAAAAGAATGCAGGGAACCTGTTGAAAGGGAATGCCTGCGCTCCCTCTATATTCTGAGTATCTATGTTCACAGTTAACTCTTCCTTCATTTGCCCTTCAGGCTCTTCGTGTAAAAGGACGAGGAGTTCAGCGTCGAAGCGGAGAAGTCAGCGGAGAAGGTTCCAAAAACGTCATCCGGGTGCCGTTACGTCGCTGTAGTGCCCGACTGCACGATCCCAGTGATTGATGGTATGGGGTAATTGAAGAATCTTCGTTCCACAAGTGAAAAAACACCATTCATTCTCTCCAGCGGCAGGTGGAGGGGGAGATCGTTATAGAGACGATAAACAGCGTTGCCGTTCTCTACATTCAGAAAGGTGGCAACCTTCTGCCGTAGCTTACTGAATCCACACTTTTCATCAGGAGAGCCGGGGGGAAGGAGTCATAAGATAATCCCATCATGACAACGCGACAGCTGCGCTCCTTCTTCTACTGTTACTCAGGAGTGATGGTACACTGTGGTGTCAAAGCACTTTTAATGAGAGTCACCAGGGCGGCGGAAAAATTCATCGGACTGAATAGGGCCGAACCTGAGGTCCGAAACTGATTAACGGCCGACTAACCAGTTCAAACAGTCTCCAATGCATGCGCGCGCGGGGGCTGAATCGATCACTTGGATCATCATAGAGAATGACAGGAGAATGAAGAAGCAACAGCTAAAATTCGGATGACGGCACCGGTAGAAATGCACTTCAGTTTGTCCTTCCAATATTTGCGGAGAATGCTGTTGCTGAGAGTCTTCGTATTCCATACCATACCATTCTACCTAACGGTCTCTATCCGCCGTAGCGAAGATAAATAGGGTAATGTTCATTCGATGGTTAGTGGCCGCGAAATGAAGATAGTCATTGTTGTGAGAATTCTCTGGACTGCTGGCGCTCCGAAAATCGCAATTCAAGAAGCAAAAGAGCTCAAACGTCTCGGGCATGATGTTACCCTAGTTTTCTTAAGGAGAGCCAAAACTTTGGGTGGCTACAGCGACCTTCTAAACGACATTGATTGGAAAGTAATGTCGGAGGGTCGCAACTCTCTCTTCACGCCTCTGTATGATTATATAACAGGACTATTCATGCCTGACAGGCGAGGGGAAGGCAGAATTGATTATGACCTTCTGCGCAAGTTCCCTTCTTTTGCAAAGGAAGTTGGCGCGGATTATGTAATTTGCCATGATCAGTGGGCTGGCCTCGCAGGTTACTACACCTTCAGGAAATACGGTATTAAGTATGCGGTGTTCCTGCATGAAAGATTGTCATCATTTGAGGTGCCTATACTAGGCAGATTGGCTCAGCTCTATGAAAAGAAGGTACTGAAAGATGCATCAAAAGTCTTTGCCATAACTGAAAAAGTGAGAAACTCGGCAGTTGAGACTTACGGAATCAACCCGATGACGAACATTCCCGGTATCCTGGATAACGGTTCAAATCCCTTCGATAAGAGAAAAAACGTCATACTTTCCGTGTCAATGTGGGATACTGGAAGGCATCCACACATATATCTTAAAATTGCACAGGAAATTCAGGGATTCAAATTAATAATAGCTGGAAACTGGCGGGACCCTGAACTTAAGAGAAAAATGGGTGAGGAAGTTAAACAAATGCATTTAGAAGACAAAGTATCATTTGCCGATAATCTGACAGAGATACAGCTTTCTGATTTATACAGAGAAAGCAAGTTTCTTGCCCGATTCGGATATGGTGAATATGGGCTCGGAACTACGACATTGGAAGCTATTTCGTTCGCATTGCCTTTGATAGTAAATAATGAGCTTGGAACAGCAGAACTGATAATGGATCACAAGGCGGGTCTTGTTTTGGATGCAGAGACGCCTCAAGACATCGACGTTCGTAAGATAGTGTCTTTCCTTGAGAATAATAATAATATTGATTGTTATTCAGCGATGCAGAAGGGTTGTGAGGAACTAGTTTCTAAATACACTTGGGAGAAACATTGTAGAAACCTACTCAACGGTTGAATGGTAAGCAAGCAAAGTGGTTTCTGCTGAATTTTCGAGGACTTCCTTGCTGAGGTGAACGCAGTTGAATTTCATCTGCTTGTTCACTATTTCCTATGGGTGAAGGAAGGAGTGTGTATGGAGTTTTATCCATGGCTTCGAGCAGGCAAACCACCACCCTTCAGAACAGTCTTTTGGAAGTCGTGTTTATCGCGTCACTTTCTTGTAGCCTACATTGTGCGACTGATTCCAGTAAGGTGATGGAAAATGGAAACACTACTTCCAAGCCTGTATCAATTTCAATTCATGGCCGCCGCAGGAGGGGACCGGATTTGTGCCTGTTCTAATGAAATTACATATCTGCCTTATCGCATAAAAACCAGTTTCGTTTTCATATGCCAAGAATGAATGTGGATGCCTGAGGATGTTTCTAATGGTTCTTAGCGCCACCGAAAATGTGGTTACGCAATTTGTTTTGAACCCTTCTCGATTCAATA
>DAHXLZ010000026.1 GCA_027365715.1 Methanomassiliicoccales archaeon
GAGAAGGAGTCTGGCGTGACATTGAGTATACCCATCACTCTGGGCTCTGAAAAGTCAAGTGTGAAGTTATCGCACCTGATTGCATTTATGCCGCCAGTAATAGAATTGGTTACAGCTGTGCTCAATGCGGAGACCAGAACAGTATCCAGAGACGGCTGCAAGCATGACGCAGCATCTCTGACCCTGTCCTCCGTACTCTCGACGATGAGCACTTTATCACCGGCAATGTTAAGTCGCGTTGGCTCTCTGCCTGTCGAACTCAGAATAGCGACCAGCTGGGGAGATACTGCATCTTCCAGTTCTCTGCCGCTTATAATCAGCGATACACGCTCGCTGTTGCCTGAGCAGGAATGTTCCTGCCCGAAGTCTCCACGGGCCATGGCATGATGATGAACTGCAGCAATCACGATTGCACCGATCCTTCACTCGACCTTTAAGCTTATTTATGCATACGACAGCAGGTTCAGATTAGAAGCGCGACTGCGATGAGGAGAGTTCCTGCAAACTGGAGCACAACAAAGTGCCTTGTGAGGCGCGATATACTTACAGAATTCTGCTGACTCACGCGAAGAATCCTGACAACATACACGCTCATAAGAATTGAAACAATCAGGGGCAATGCGTCGGCGATGCCGATTACGGGGTAAAGCAGAAGTACGCACAGTATTGCCAAAAGCAACAACAGTGCAAGGACATGCTTGGCGTGTGCAAGCCTTGCGTTATATGCATGGACATATTTTGCACCCCTTCTGTTGCCTGCATCAGGAAGATGGTGCGCATATCTCACGGCGGTAATCCAGAATGCTGCGGGCAGGGAAAAGAGAAGAGGGAGGAAATTCAATGCACCCCCCGTGGAGAGATAATAAAGCGCTGCCACTGGCAACGGCCCGAAGGCCAAAAACGGCACGGGTTCACCGATGCCCCTGAATCCGAGTTCGAATGGGGGGAATGCGTAGATGAATGTCATTATCAGGCCGGCGAAACCCAGGAGAAGGATTACAGTGAAACCCGTCACGGCCGCAAGAAAGAGCCCAATAAGGCCGGACACAGCGAACGCAACGGCTCCGTATTTCAGCAGTTTTTCCCTGTTCGCACCACTTCTTTCCAGAAAGTAGGGTCCGGTCGGAATCCAGGTTTCTGCCTGCGTCACATGGACACCTTCCATGCCATCCGAGACCTCGGCTACCAGATTCACAGCCAGTTCGAATATCAGAAGGGCCGATGTGCCTAAGGCCCATAGAAGTGGATGCGTGAAATTGTGTGTGAATACTGCCAGTGCGGCACTAATGACTGCAGGGCCGCCCGAGGCCCAGTAGAGTGGAAGCCTGAGGCCGCTGACAACTGTCCTGACATTCATATTCTTCATTCACCAGCTGAATGTGAACTCACAGATTAACAAATTGCCTGCCGGCTCATAACAGATATGCAATCACAAGCAGCACAATGAACAAGTACATACCAAGAATGTTGTTTCTGAGCGCTTTGACAAGGTGATCCAGACTTTTGAGCCCGGGTTTCGCATAAAAATACGCGCTGTATATCACGGGTGCCGAGAGGAGCGATATTGCAGCAGCCGGTATCAGCAGACCAGCCGCAATGCCTGTCAAAATGAGCGCATATATCACCGTCGCGAAGAGGAAGTAGGCGCGGACTGCGTTGTCTCTGCCCAGCGCAGTCGTGACATTCTTCCTTCCGGTTTTCGCGTCAGCTTCTGCATCAGGCACTTCATTCATGATTACAAGATTTGCAATAAGCAGACCGCAGGGAATGGAAAGGTAAATGGCCGGCGCCGAATAATAATGTGCCTGAACGAAGTAGCCCCCCATGACTATGAGTCCTATCACACACAGCATGAACTCACCAAGCCCTTTTCTCTGCCATACGGTTGAGTAGAATGTTCCTGCAAATCCTCCCAGAAAGAATAAAGGAATGAGCTCCCATCCGCTCTTCAGAGAGAGATAAATTCCGATGAAAAAAGAAAGTATGAGTGCTGCCGCAGCGACCCTGAAGGCGTCTGACGGTTCCAGCCCCCCCTCGAATACTATTCTTCCACCTCCACTGTATGCGGTTTTCGTTGTCAGCAGATCCGTGCCCAGCTTGTGATCGAAATATTCGTCGAAAGTGTTTGCTGCAATCTGCGAACTCACTGCACCCACAACGGTAATTACGAAGAGTGGTGCAGAGTAGAAACCCTGCCTTAAGGCAACAAGTGTCCCGAGTACGGCATAAAGGAAGCTGATCAGAAGATGCGGTTCAATTATTATCCGGAAGATAATGATTCTTGCCTTGCTGCCAACCATATCATCCTCCCGATCTGCAGGTGTGATAAAAGCATATTGATTAACAAATTAACCGCCGCGTCAGAAGGGCGGTTCACTTTTCACCAGATATAATTGCGACACCGTGCGTCACCAGATATCTGAAGCTGGCATTGATATAACCCAGTTTTATCATCTCCTCTGAAAGCACTTTCGGGTCACCCAGCGACATGTAGGACAGACTCAGATGTTTCCACGGATTACGATTCCACTTCTTCCGCACATTTCTTGGAACAGTCAGAAAGGCAATGCGGTAAAGTACATGCTTCATGTAGAAATTCATGAAAGCGCGTCTGATGCGTGTATCTGGCGATGCAATATCAACTATCGCCACCCTACCGCCGACGCAGAGGACCCTCTTCATTTCAAGCAGGGAAACATCCTTGTCCATGAGATTCTTGAAGGAGAAGCCCGACATGACTCTGTCGAATGCACCGTCAATAAAAGGAATATGCTCAGCCACCCCGATCACAGGCACATAACGTTTTGAACCCAGGCTTTCATTCACGGAGCGCCGCAGCATCCTCTCATTCGGTTCCAGCAGTACTATTTCCCTTCCCTTAAGCAGACGGGAAAACGAACCTGGTCCACTCCCGACTTCCAGAACGCGCATGTTCTCGCCTGTCTCCTTTGCTGCTTTCTTCCGCCACCTTTCCATGAGACCGAATGATATCAGAGACCCGGCACTGTCGTAATAGTCCTGGATTGATTCTATATCTGATTCAACGCTCTTCCAGGCGTTTCCATCCATGCCGCCCTCAGTCACTTTGTCGTCTGCACTTGAATTCATCGTGACTTCACCAGCACATGGACATAAAAATTTGACTGCGCACCACATATATTACGGTTGTTGCAGCACTCCTCCCGGAAAAGGAAAGTGATAAAAGAAACTCCTGCCCTTAGGCCATGCGATGAAGGCGTGGATTTTAGAAAAATTCGGCGAATACGAGAATCTGCATTTGACAGAGCAGCCCGAAAGAATTCCGGGTGAGGGCGAGGTGAGCGTAAGAGTCACAATGGCTTGTGTGAATCCGATCGACCGTGCGGTCATAGGCGGGCGCTTTCCATGGCTCTCCCTCCCGCATATACCCGGTGCCGAGTTTATCGGTGAAATAACCGGTACGGGTTCTGACGTTACAAACCTGCAAAAAGGAATGAAAGTCGCCATCAACCCCAAGCTATTCTGCGGTAAATGCCACTACTGCCTCAGAGGAAAGGAGAGTTCCTGCCTCGAAAATAAGCATATCGATACGGCCCCTTACATAATCGGCCTTCAGCGGCAGGGCGGATGGAGTGAATTCGTTAATGTGCCGGCCATGAACGTTGTACAAATACCTGACGGGGTGCTGCCGGAACAGGCGGTAACTGCACCGGTGGATGGAGCCACTGCCTGGCATCTTGCCAGCAGGCTCAGGCCGGAGATCGGTGAAATTGCACTGGTCATGGGTTCAACCGGAGGTGTCGGGCTGTTCATGATTCAGCTCCTGAAAATGCACGGCTGCGAGGTAATTGCGGTTGCTGGAACTCCAGAACAGGAAAGTATGGTGAGGACCCTGGGTGCCGGCCATGTGATTCACAGAAACACCGACGACATACCTTCGAAAGTCAGGGAGCTGAGCGGTGGCAGAGGAGCCGATATCGTAGTCGATCCGCTGGGTGCAGGAACATGGAATACAAGCGTTTCATCGCTCGCACCGATGGGAAAATACGGCACCTGCGGCACGCTGACGGGAATCAAGACCGAAATGAGCATTCTGCACATGTATTCAATACAGGCAGAATTCATCGGCTCAACGAGCGCAAACAGGGCAGACCTCAATGCCGTTCTAGAACTGATGAGTAAAGGAAAACTGCGTGGGATCGCAGACTCCACTTTCCAGTTCGATGATGTTCAGGACTCATTAAAAAGGCTTGATGAGCACGGAAGGAGGGGTAAAGTGCTTCTCCGGGCAGGCCGTTGAGTTAGACGAAAAACTTTGACAGCGTACTCCATGTCTGACTGTCAAGATACTTTTTCTTTGATCCGTCAGCGAGTGGGACTTCGGTTATACCGGCGCCCCTGATTGCAACCATCACGCCAAACCGCCCCTCCCTGGCCGCGGTTATGGCCCTGAAACCCAGCATCGTTGCCATCATGCGGTCATAGGCGTTGGGCCGCGTACCCCTGATTGCATGACCTACGACGGTAGAGCGCGTCTCAAGTCCTGTCTTTCCCTCAACGTACTTTGCAATGATTGAAGCGTTGCTTTCGCCGGTAGCCTTTGCTATGAGTTCGTGCCCGAATTCATCCTTCTCCGCCTTCGCTCTGGATACAAGACTGACGCCCTCGGCCACGACCACGACGGTGCCGCGCTTTCCTTCGCTGTGCCTTTTTCTGACAAGGCTGACAACATCGTCGAGTGTCGTTTCGAACTCTGGAACGATGACCATGTTGGCGCCTGCTGAAATACCTGCATATGCTGCTATCCAGCCCGCGTCACGTCCCATTAGCTCCGCAATCATAACACGCCCATGAGATATACCGGTCGTCCTGAGGCTCTCAATAATGTGCATGGCTTCGTCAACAGCGGTAAAGAAGCCGAATGAATAATCAGTTCCAGCGAGGTCATTGTCGATTGTTTTCGGCACACCTATAACATTCCGTCCGAGTTTGGAAAGTTCAGAAGCAACACCGAGGGTATCGTCTCCGCCAACTGCAATGAGTCCGTCAAGGCCGAGTGTCTGCATATTTGCAGCAATGGTTTGTAAACCGTCCTTTCGTTTCAGTGGATTTGTTCTGGAGGTGAGAAGCTCTGTTCCTCCGGTCCCGATCAGTTCCTCGAAGTCCGAATAGTGAATACGCTCTGCTTTTCCCTCAAGCAATCCGGCCCAGCCCCGTCTGATTCCCATGATCTCGATACCGTATTCCTCCGCCCCTCTGAGGACGCCTCTTGTGACCGCATTGAGGCCGGCACAATCACCGCCCCCGTTGAGTATACCGATATTCAATCACATCACGCTTTCTTTGCTGCAGTAGCTTTGATACTGTCAATAACAACTCCGTTCAGCTTTTTTGACATCGCAATCGGATCGCTGCTCTGCCAGACATTTCTGCCAACTGCAAGACCCGTTGCACCTGCCGCCATGCAATCCGACGCCTGAAGCAAGAACTCCTCTTCATTCTTCGTCTTCTTTCCGCCTGCCATATAGACCGGAACCTTGCCGGCAGACTTGACTGCCCATGCAAAGCTCGTCCGGTCACCTGTATACTTTATCTTCGCCGCATCCGCTCCAAGCTCAAGAGCAGCACGTGCAGAGTAAGCAACCATTTCCCCGGTTGTGTCGTTTTTGACAAACTCACCACGTGGATATATCCAGAGCACAACTGCAAGTCCCGCATCGTGTGCCTCCTCCTGTATCCTGCCGAATTCTGCCATCATTTCCGGTTCATGCATGCTGCCCAGATAAATTGTATAACCCACGGCAGCAGCTCCGAGTTTTTCGGCCAGGGATACAGAACAGTTCTGTCTTGCCAGAGGCTCGTTGCCATAGATTGCAGTCTTACCGTTGAGCTTCAGCAGCAACGGTATGTCAAGCTGCTCGTGGTAATTTTCAGCTATTCCCTTCTGACAGACGAAAGCGTCGAATCCACCGCGATTTGCAATATCTATGACGTAAGCAGGATCTGCGTTTGCATCATTGAAATCAGTCGGGCCATGCTCAAGTCCCTGATCGTAAGCGAGTATCAGCGACCTGCCGTTTCTCATAAACCTGTTCATCCTTCCCGTGAATGTCACCTTCCTTAACTTTTTCAGTTACTCGATCAATCCAATGCATCTAATATATTTTCTCATTCAATGCTTTCATTTTCAACTCTGGCAGATCGTGAGAGCTGGAAGCCCTGTTTTCGCATTAAATTCCCTTCTGAAACTGCCTGAATGAAATTTTGTGACACAGATTTCATTGACATTGTTCACTGTCGCACCGACGAGATGACCTCCAAAAGATTTATGGTCGATTCCACTGAGATTCACGTGTATATGAAGAGAAAGTTTGCCATCGTCAATTGCGATAGAGCCGTGCATAGAGAGAAGTTCTGCCGGTTCACTGAAACTGTCTACGACATACATTTTCCCATTCCAGTAACCTATTTTTGCATCACGTATCATCCCGATGCCCGAAACAATCATTCCCGAACTGATGCCTGCTCGTGAGCATGCCTCGCTTATTGATTCCAAAACACGCTCACCGTCATCGAGAATAATTGCCACCTGTTCTCCTTTACTCAATGTGTTCATTTCTTCACCGGCCCCGGTATGGGACTCCTGTCTGTTAACTTTATCTTGCCGTCTGCGCTGTTCAGCACATTGCATCCCTTGAGCAGCCGGCAAGTTTTATTAAGCACCGCCTGAATTGGCATTCGATGAGTTCCTCTGACCTCGGGCGTAAATTGAAGGTAGCGGGTTCCGCCATAATGATGGCGATCGGGCTTTCATTCTACTATTCATATGGTGTCGCGTACGGCGACTGGAACATATTACAGCGCGGGAATGAGGGCGTTTATGCAATATTCCTGTTTTTCTTTGGTCTCGGACTGCTTGGGTTTATAATGTTCTGGAAGAAACCGTCCGTGCAGTGAATGTGGGAAATCACATCGTTTTTGCAACATAAGCGAAAATATCGGTTGCAGTTCCACAGACAACGCATTTACCATCTGAGCTCTTTTCTCCAGGTGTCGTTCCCAGGAGGCTTGCACCGCTCTGTTCCTCGATTTTCCTGCCGCATGCCTCCATACCACACCAGTGAACCCGATTATATCCTTCCTTTATTTTTGAAGGGTCGATAGAGTCGAATTCCTTCTTACGCACTTCGGCCTCAGCCCTTTTCATCATCGAGGAGGAAATATCTTTCAGCAGAATGTCCAGTTCCTGGATGAGTCTGCCTGACTCTATCCGAATCTTTTTCCCGTCATCACGCCTGACTGCCGTGACAAAGCCTTCTTCTATCTCCCGCATGCCAACCTCCAGCCTGACCGGGACGCCTTTCCTCTCCCAGTAATAGAATTTATTCCCCGGTCTGATGTCCCTGTCGTCAACATGAGCCCTGAGCCCGTGTCTGCAAAGGCTCTCCGCAACCTTCCTGGCCTCGGCGGAAATGCTTTCCGCATTACCTTTCACCGGGATTGGCACCACCAGAACCTGAACAGGGGCGATTGCAGGAGGCATGACCAGACCTTTGTCATCACCGTGAACAGCAACTGCGGCTCCGAGCATCCTCTCACTCATCCCGTAGGTGGTTTGATTCACAGGTTTCCTGTTACCGTCCGGCTCCTCGAAATAGATATCATATGGAACTGAGAAATTTGTCCTGTACTGGTGTATGGATGCTATCTGAAGTGCCCTGCCGTCTGGAAGCATGGTATCGATACCCAGAGTGTAATAGGCACCGGGAAACTTATCCCAGTCAGTCCTGCGAATGATTTTAAACGGAAGACAGAGAGCTTTCGCCACACCACGCATTATTTCGATATCCTCAGCTATCTGTGCTTCTGCCTCCTCGAACGTGGAGTGACATGTGTGCCCTTCAATGAACTGTATCTCCCTTACCCTTATGAACGCCTTCGTCTGCTTTGTCTCATACCTGAAGGTGTTTACAATCTGATATATTCGGAGTGGAAGATCTGCATGAGATCTAATCCAGAGCGAGAACATGGGATACATTGCTGTTTCACTCGTGGGTCTCAAAAGAAGGCTGACGTCCAGTTCATTGCCGCCGGCCCTCGTAACCCAGAATACCTGAGAATCAAATCCCTTAATGTGCTCCTTTTCTTTTTCAAACTGGTCCTCAGGTATGAGGAGAGGAAAATACACTTCATCGTGGCCGCGGGAGTCGAACTCCTGCCTCACTAAAGATTGTATACAGAGCATAGCCTTCCACCCGTAGGCGGGCCAGACGTTCATTCCCTTGATCGGGTAGCGCTTGTCTGTTAAACCTGTCTCCTCTACGATCTCGTTATACCACTCGCCGAAATCCTCTTCCTTTTTCAACTATATCACATCACGATATCTTTTACAGCTTTGAAATGCAACCCATTCCTGTCTGTCGGATTCAATCCGGCCTTCCTGCTTTCATCTCCTCAGCTGGAACAGGTGCTCGGAAATGATTGCCGCAACAGACACTTTTGACGCCTCGCTCTCGATTGTGTCTGTCGATATAATTTCTTTGGCGTATTCCCTCAGCTTTGGAAGAGCGTTGTTTGTGAACTGACCGTGCGTGCAGCCCGCATATATGGCAGACGCGCCGAGTTCCGAAAGCCGCTTCATTGCCGCCACCATCGAACCGCCGGTTGCTATTATATCGTCGACAATAAGCACCGACTTCTTGGAAACGTCAACATTCTTTGGATAGAGTCGCACATGATCGGAATCAATCCTTTCCTTCAGGAAATAATCATATTCGCAACCGATTTGAGCGGCGGCGAGTTTAGCGTATTCCACGGCTCTGAGTCCACCATCCGGGGAAATTACAATATCAATTTCTGCTTTATTATAATACCTCGCAATGAGCGGTGAAGCGACGAAATTCCTTATTTTTGTCTTCCTGAAGTAGTTGGAAACACCCTCGGCATGGAGGTCAACAGTAATGATCTCCTCGAATTTGCCATCAAGCATTCCTGCAACAACTTCAGCACCTATGGATTCACCCTCCCTGAACAACTTGTCCTGTCTCTGATAACCATAATACGGAACGAGTAACCTGACTGAATTTGGCCTGCCTCTCCTCACAGCGTCGAAGATGAGGAGCGTTTCAATAATGCTGGAATCCGGATAAGTCGCAGAGACAATGATTACATCCTGCTTTATCACCGGCGTCAGAATCCTGACGTACTTTTCACCATCGGGGAAAGATCTGATTTCCGTAGACGCTATTTCGCTTCCAGTCTCTGCTGCAAGATGGGCCGTAAGCATTTTGCTGCTGGAGCCACCTACTATAATCACATGGACATTGTAATTTATGGTATTTCATATTGTTATCGGTCAAACCAGTCCTCACCAAATATGGATTCGGCGGAGGGTGAAAACACGACAAATCGCAGCTCGTTCAATTATGATCTGCATCCCTGCCCTGAGCTGGCTTGATTTTCTTTTCAAGAGTATACGAATCAATTACCTTTTGAATGATCTTTCTTGTTCCATCCAGATCAAAACTCTCGTATTCCATTTTCGAAAGCCGCACTATCCTGATGTTCCTAAGCCCCCTGGAATCCAGCTGTCTCTGCAATTCACCTTCATCGAATTTCTGGTCGAAACCAAGTGCAATGATGTCTGGTTTCAGTTCCTCCACCGTCTTGAAAATGTCATCCTCATGGCCCAGAACTGCTTTGTCCACTGACTTTAGTGAATTGACCAGCTGAACCCGCATCACTCCCGGTGTTACTGGCTCATGTTTCATTTTCCTGACTGTTCTGTCGGTGGCAACTACGACCACAAGTTCGTCGCCAAGTTTTCTGGCCTCCTCGAGATAATGGATATGACCCAGATGTATTATATCGAAAACGCCGGAAGCCATCACTCTGGTTCTCGCCTTTTTTTCCAAATTGGCACCACATGGACATCCGTGAGTTAACAGTACAGCGTAAATAGATTTCGTCTAACTTCGCCTGAGTGTCACTGCGTGCATCCTCCTTTCAGGAAACAGGAAGGCAGAGAACTGAGTGAATCTGTAAAATACATGGTCAGCTTTCTACTTCCTCCAATGGATACCCACATTCTTGACAGACCCGAAGTTTACAGTTCAGTGGACAGAGCTGACATGTTCAAATCAATTGTGTCACTGCCCTATCAGCTGGAGAAAGGATGGGAGCTGACCTCCAGACTGAACGGTATGCCTGGCTACCCGATTCCGTCCACGTTCCTGATTTCAGGCATGGGTGGATCTGCGATAGGTGGAGATTTATTTCATGACGTAATAGACAGATGCACCACAGTCGGGGTTCTCGTCAACAGGAATTACACTCTGCCAAAACACATTGGGGAGGGTTCGTTGCATATTGCCGTGAGTTATTCCGGGAATACCGAAGAGAGCGTGACAAGTCTCAGAGACGCTGTGCGAAGAAAGATTCCCTCGATTGTAATAGCATCCGGCGGTGAACTTGAAAAAATTTCGAACGAGCAGGGATTACCATTCATCAGGATGCCGGCGGGCCTTCAACCTAGGGCCGCTGTCGGTTATATGCTTGGATCCATAATAGGCATTGCTACCAGACTGTCGGTTTATGATTTTTCAAGTCTTGTGATGGATGGTGTACAATCGGCAAGGACAGCGATAGCATCCCTCTCGAAGGATGTTCCGATGGATAGAAATGCGGCAAAAAAGAATGCCGCCTGGATTGGCGATAAAACACCGCTGATAATAACAACGCCCGGCCTGTATTCATTGGGAGAAAGGATGAAGACACAATTCAACGAGAATTCAAAGAAATTTGCATGGCTGAGCGTACTGCCGGAATTGAACCACAACGAATGGATACCGATGATGGAAAGCGACCTTACACCTTACAGGATATTTCTGATTGAGGACAACACCGGGCATCCGCTTATGATCCGAAGACTTGGGGTTGTGAAGAGGCTGCTTTCATCCAGGACTGAGATAACATCGTTGAAGCTTGATGGGGGAAACCCGCTCAGTTCATTCCTGAAATTGATGGCACTTGGCGACTTAACGAGTTATTATCTCGCAATACTCCGGAACACAGATCCTTCGCCGGTGGCACCAATTGAAATACTGAAAAAGGAAATATCATCAAGCTCAGCATAAGCCGAAGAGCAGATGAATTGCCGGTGTCTTCCCCGAATCTTTTCCGCACAGTTCCGGTTAATGCCAAACGTAGCGTTGCAAAGACAAGAAGGTTGAAATACCATGAGATCTAATTGTTGAATCCCGTGATGATGTGAAATATATTTTTGTCACGGGCGGTGTGATTTCGGGGTTAGGAAAGGGAACTACGGCCGCCTCACTTGGAAGATTGCTTGTATCCCGTGGCTACCGTGTAACGGCAATCAAAATCGACCCGTATCTGAATACAGATGCAGGCACAATGAACCCGTTTGAGCATGGTGAAGTCTTTGTTATGGATGACGGTGGCGAAGTCGACCTCGATCTCGGAACTTACGAGAGGTTTCTCGACACGAACCTGTCAAGCGACCACAACATCACGACAGGCAAGATCTACTTCAGAGTCATTAGCAAGGAGAGAAAGGGAGCTTATCTCGGCAAGACTGTCCAGATAATACCGCATGTGACAAATGAGATTAAGAGAGAAATATCAAGGGTGGCTAATGCGTCGGGAACCGATATAGCCCTCGTGGAACTTGGAGGAACGGTAGGTGATATAGAATCGATGCCGTTCCTGGAAGCAGTAAGACAGATGAAGATGGATCTGGGAGCTGCCGGTACAGAGGGACAGTCCTGCCTTTTCATCCACACAACGCTCATCCCCGAGGTAGGTGCCGTCGGAGAGCAGAAGACGAAACCAACCCAGCATTCAGTAAAGGAGCTGCGGGCAATAGGAATAGACCCGGACATCATAGTCGCAAGGGCAGAAAGGGAAATCGACCCTGACATTAAGGAGAAAATTTCACTCTTCTGTAATGTACCGGTTGAAGCGGTGATTAGCGCACCCAACATCGAGTCTACATATGGCATTCCGATGTTACTCGATGAGCAGAAGCTCGCTGATTATGTGCTGAATAAGTTTTCTCTGCCGGCAGGTAAACCGGATCTCAAAGAATGGAATGACTTTTACAGGCGCCTGATGAACCCGAAGTACAGTGTGGATGTGGCAATAGTGGGAAAGTACACAGAACTTGCCGATGCATACATAAGTCACATTGAGGCATTCAGGCATACTACCGCCGAGACAAGCTGCCGGGTAAATACAAAATTCATCGAATCGGAGGAAATCGAAAAGCACGGTGCTGAAAAGATTCTTTCTGGCACTGACGCAATACTGGTTCCGGGGGGCTTTGGCCACAGAGGAATTGAAGGTAAAATAAGCGCAGCCGGTTACGCGCGTGAAAGCAACAAACCGTATCTCGGCGTATGCCTTGGCTTCCAGTGTGCGGTAATTGAATATGCCAGAAATGTTCTCTGCCTGAACGGCGCGAACAGCTCCGAATTCAATCCAGACACACAGTATCCTGTAATTGATCTGCTTCCTGAACAGAAGACCGTCTCCGACAAAGGCGGAACTATGCGCCTTGGTGCGCACAAAATACTGGTCGACAAAGGAAGCATTGCATACAGCCTTTATGGCGAAGAGGAAATATATGAAAGACACAGGCACAGATATGAAGTGAATCCGGAGATGATACCCGACTTCACATCGAAAGGGCTGTTATTTTCAGGAAAGTCTGAGGATGGAAGAAGAATGGAAATCGCGGAATTGAAAGGCGCTGACTATTTCATCGGCTCACAGTTTCACCCGGAATTCAAATCCAGACCCGGCAGACCATCACCGCTTCATCTTGGTCTTGTCAGGGCAGCGATGAAACAGAAATACACCCTGAGCAGACCCGCAGCACAGCTTCTGAGCTGAATTCCTCAACGATCGCTTTATATGTAAGCTAATCTAACCAGATGCCAAGGAAGGGTTGCATGTCCGAGACCAGAGAGGGGCTGAATTACAAGGATCTTCTGAAAAGGGCCAAATCGGAGATACCTGAGACCGCTTCAAGCGGTGAACGGTTCCAGATACCGGAACCGGATCTCATAGCCGAAGGAAAGAGTTCAGTCCTCAGAAATTTTCTGGACGTCAGCGAGCGACTGAGAAGAGATCCTCAGCACCTGCTGCAATATCTCCTGCGGGAACTGGGCACACCAGGCACAATCGAGGGCAGAAGGGTTGTGTTCAAATCGAAGCTCAATCCAATGCAGGTTACTGAACGGCTGAAGGAATATTCCGACACCTATGTCATTTGTTCTGAATGCGGCAGACCAGACACAAAGATGACAAAGGAAGGAAGGATACTCGTTCTTGAATGTGAAGCATGCGGTGCCAAACGTCCGGTGCATGTTAAGAAGACAGTAAAACCCGAAGAAGTAACGGGCCTGAAGGAAGGCGTGGTTCTGGAAGTTACAATAGAAGACATGGGATCGCGCGGAGACGGTGTGGCAAGAATAGACAGATACATCATATACGTTCCAGGAGCGCAAAAAGGGGCCACAGTAAAAGTGAGGATAGGTAAAATGAGCGGAACTATTGCCTTTGCCAACATAGTGCCCTGAATTGGTGGTGCTGGTAAATTGGAACGTGACGGGAAGAGATTTTCGTTTTACATTCCGGCCTTTGCTACAGCTGTCCTCTTTCTTGGAGTCCAGGTTGTCGCGCTTTTGCTTGTGCCCCAGTACAAACTTTTCGGTTATCAGGCATTCGGTTCACAGGGACAGACCAACCCGCTGATACCGCTGATATATGTCGCTGTCCTGATTCTCTTCACCGGCCTGATGCTTTACATTTTTAAGATGAAAAAAGGGAACTGGCTCAGGGTGATATTCATTTCCGTTGTTTCGCTCTCCGCCATTTACGTTCTTCTTCCTGTATTTTTCCTGCTGTTGCCTTCCCAGCCTGATCTGGATTTCTATCTTTCCGTTGGAGTGATGGTAGGCATTGGCGCCGCGCTCTGGCGCTATCCCGAATGGTATGTGGTCGACACCTGGGGATTCATCATGGCCAGTGGAATCACGGCAATATTCGGAATATCACTGGGCATACTGCCTGCCTTCGTTCTGCTTGCAGCAATGGCGATTTACGATTTCGTAGCCGTTTACAAAACCAGGCACATGCTGGACGTTGCTGAAGGCGCGCTGGACCTCAATCTGCCAATCGTTCTGATGGTGCCGAGGAAGAGTGGTTTCAGCAACTTCAAAAAGACTGAAAAAGCAGATATTCATTCCGGTGAAGCAGTGGAACGTGACGCACTTTACGTGGGACTGGGCGACCTGATAATCCCGGGTGTGCTGACAATCAGCGCTTTTGCAAATCTCCCCACATCGCTCTTCCTTGGGATACCTGGAAACCTTGCGGTTGCAGGGGGTTGCATAACAGGCGCGATGTTTGGCTTCGTAATGCTGATGAGGCTGACTTCAAAGGGAAAGGCACAGGCGGGCCTGCCGTTGCTCAATTCCGGCACCATCATTGGTTTCATTCTGAGTTACATTCTTGTTTTTCACAATCTTGGATTTGGATTTGCTTTTACGCTCTGATTGCAGGCATCTGATTTGTTTGCCGGTTGCAGACCAACAGCATGTGAAGAAATATGTTCTGCTGAGCTGTGTTTTTTCGCAAACCGCCATACGCACTGACCCGAATGTGTCTGAGCTGGACATTTCAGGAGAAAGCTGTTGAAATGGTATCTGTCCGTGACCACTGGTTTGAAATGATCAATTGCAGCGGCATTACGCATGAACTTTAAAAGTTGGCAAAGTTTTTATACGACTTTATCTAAGACCTGCACAGCATGGCAGTTTGGAACGGAAGGGCCAGAAGAAAGTCAACCGGTGGCCGATATATCCAGAGCAGGAAGAAGAGGAGATTCGAAGTAGGCAGAGAGAAACAGTTCACTTTTCTTGGTCTGCACAGAGTGAAACTCTACAGGACGAAAGGTGGAAATTCGAAATCAAGAGTACTCTCCGAAGACTATGCAAACGTCAATGACACAAGTACAGGCACAACCAGAAGAGCCAAAATTGTAACTGTCAAGCAGAATTCAGCCAATCCCAACTACACACAGAGAAACATCATCAACAAGGGTGCGGTCATTCAGACTGAACTGGGTCTTGCGATTGTGGCATCAAGGCCGGGTCAGGACGGAGTAATCAACGCGACACTTATGCCGCCCGAACAGAAATAGACAAAGTTTTTGCTGTGCGGAAATCAGGTATCTGATGACCTGGTGACGTTCAGCCGTTTGACTGAAACATATGGCACAGTGCTTGGCGTGAAGGATTCTCCCCACCAGCTCAGATGTTCCCTCTCTTTTGATGCGGCGCTGACTCTCTTCAGAAGACCCACAAGGTTTTCTGTAATTCGTATTCCCTTCACAGCACCGACAATTTCCCCATTCTTTATGCGCAATATTGCATCCCGCGGTATGGTAGAAAAATCGCCCTTCACATAACTCTTGTATCTCGTGTACCAGACATTGTTGATGTAGAGCCCGTTTCTTATTTCTCCGATCATTTCATCCCGTGACTGGTTTCCGCCGGCAAATGAAAGCATGAATGCCTCAGGCGCAATCAATCCGGCATTTCCCGTGGTCCTTGTTCCGAACTTCTTTGAAGTCGAAGTGTTGTGCAGATAGGTTTTCAGCACGCCGTCGGTGATTATTCTTGTTTTCCCCGTTGCAACACCTTCATCGTCAAAGCGCCTGAAACCATAGAGCTTCCTCTCAGGGTCGTCTTCTATCGAGACAGCATCTGAAGCTACCCGCTTTCCGATCTTTCCGCCAAGGCACGAGAAGCCTGAAATTACCTGATATGCAGAAGCCATGAGACCGACCTGGGAAGTCAGTGTTGCCACAACCATCGGGTCCAGTATGGTGTCGTACCTTCCCTCTTCGCAGGCGACTGGTTTACTTGCTCCTGATGCAATAATTGCTGCTTTGGCTGCCGCCCGTTCGGGGTGAAAATCGCTGCCGCTCAATGAAGAAATCACAGAATGGCCGCTTGCATCCTCCCCGTCAAAGCACCTTATGGACAGATAATAAGAACCTGAACCCTCTTTCTTAGTGATTCCAGTTGAGGACGCTGTGCACCTGATGTAAAAGCTGCCATAGAGAGATCCAGAACAGCTGGTAGCGCCATTCTTCAGAGCGGTATCGATTGCCGTGTGGGCAAAACCTGACAGCGCTCTGTCTGAAACCGGCTTTTCAGATGAAATGTAGCTTCTCGCCTTCGATGACCCGGCTATGCCGAGGTAATCTTCGCTAGGTTCTGAATTATTTGCGGTTCCGATGGCACGCCTGACAGATTCTCTGTAATCATCGTTGCCCTTAATTGTGGTGGATACCACCCTTTTCTTTTTCGAAAGAAAGAGATGAAATGAAGTGTCCTTCCAATTATTGAAAATATCCAGCCTGTTCTCGCTGAACCTTATCTGTCTGGTGTCTGAACTGATCCCGTTTACGATTACATCATCTGCGCCTGCCGTTACTGATTCCGAAACTATCTTTTCTGAAAAATTTGCAAGATCCTCTGAGTTCAGACTAATCACCTCACTTTATTACAATTCCCTTAGCCCGCATCATGGGTCCACCCATATCGACCGCCATACCCTGCATTGGATCTCCCTTCCCGCAGGAGCCTCCAAAAAATTTCACATTCCTGCCTATCGCGTCCACTGAGCTCCAGAGGCCTTTCGTCGTTATTTCGAGCACCGGGGACCTTACGGGAGTGGTTAGTTCGCCATTCTCGATCATATACGCTTCCCTCCCGACATATTTCTGATTGAATCGTCTGTCATCAATGTTCCATTCTGTGAAGCTTTTCAAGAAAATACCCCTCTTCACTTCTGCAATCATTTCTTCATCTTCCCAGTCTCCGGGAAGAAGATAGGTGTTGGCCATCCTGACGAGCGGTTCCATTTCAAACGAAGATGACCTCCCGGCACCGTTGCTTCCTTTGCCCGTCTTGCCCCCGCTTTCTCTATCCTGGAGGAACTCATTGATTTTTCCGTCAGAGTATAATGTCCTCGGCCTCGCCCTGACACCCTCATCGTCGAACTCATAATAGCCATAACTGTTGGGAATGGTAGGATCGTCAACTATTGTCACAAACTCTGAGCCTATCCTTTCTCCTGTAGAATCCAGCCTGACAAACGACTTTCCAGCCTGTGAAGCTTCCCTGCCCATGATCCTGTCCGCCTCCATTGGATGACCGCAACTTTCATGGCAGGCGATGCCGGTAACTTCCGGGCCGCATATCAAATCCATGCGTTCCCTCTTTGCAGTCTTTCCATTTTCCAGCAGTTGCTGAAGTCCCCTGACATCATCGGTTGATGAGGCGTCGATATTCCAGTGCTCGAGAGCTTCATATCCTCCAGTGTAACCATAGTCTCTGTGGACCTGCTCGGAATCACCTCCCTTCACCATGGTTATGAAATAAGACAGCATGAGTTTGGGATCAATGCCTTTAACGCTTGTCCCTTCAGAATCCACGTAGAATTTTGTTTCCATACTTTCTGTGAGATAAATCTGCCTGAATGACTTCAAGTCTGTTGCTGAGGCAATCTTACTGTCGAGCTCAAGGAATCTGTCAATTTTCTGCCGTTCATCCATGCTTTCAAACGGTATTTTTTGTGGCACTTTCCAGGTTGCGCTTTCGGCCCTTGCACCGCCCAGATCAGGCGCAACACTCATGCAGGCTCCGGCCATCGACTTTGCCCTGGCTACCGCAGACTTTACACCGGTCCTGTTCAGCTTATTGGTGGCGGAAAATCCTATACCGCCGGATGTGGCCACCCTTACGGCTATGCCATAGTCGGTATCGGGTGAAATTACGGAGAGAGAGCCATTTCTGAAGAGCATTTCAAGAGTTCTGCAGTTTCTGTAGGTTACAGATGCATATTTTGTGCCATTCTGCATGGCAAAGTTGAGGCCCTCCTCAGCAAGGTCGAATCCGACTTCATCTTCCATCGTGCTCATCTCCTCATAATACAGTACGGGACGCAAAATGCAACAGTAGCACAAATAGTCTGCGAAAATGCAGCAACATGAACCGGTAAGGTGCGAGTATGTCCTCAGCCTGTTATCCGGGAAGACAGTTAGACACAACTGCACAAATCAGACCGCATGAACGCCATGAACGCCATGAATCAAGGACCGTGTGCGGATGGTCCGGCAGGAACAGTCTGAAGATGTGCCGGTATTACCAAGAAAAGGTCGTGAATGCCCATGAATTCGTTCGTGGGATGAAGCGGCCAAGACCATTAATCGGCGGAAAGTGTGTGCCCGGCAGCATTAGAGTGTGACTCCCAGTGCCGCAAGGAATCCCATGGTTTCAACCATGGGGGGATGTCAGGACAGCTCAGCTTGCATAAGTGATTCTGTCAATGGGATTTCACCCTGTATCTTTCGGCAGCCGATAAGGCAAGGTCTACGGCGTCTTCGGCGGAACGGGCCTCAATACATTCACCTTCTTCCTCTTTCGACTTTATGAGCTTGAAACTGTCAAGTGATATTACCGATTTTCCTTCCGCTATCGCAAAAGCTGCTTCAGAAAGAGTACCGTTGGAACCATCAATCGAAATAAGCGCATCCGACGCTCGTACAATCAGGAAATTTCGGGCATACCCGAATCCGGTCGGAAGTCTGACAGTGAGGAATTCATTCGACACTTCCGGATCCCTGCCAGGAAGTATTCCAACCGAAATTCCACCCCGACTCCTGGCACCTCTTGCTGCACTCTCCATTACACCCGTGAGACCGCCACAGACAACTATCGCATTTCTGGCGGCAAGAAGCTCTCCCACCCTGTAAGCCATTCTTAGATGATTGTCGTCGGTGTTGCTGCCGCCTATTATTCCAATATTATAGGGTGCACTCATTCGAAAACCGCACTGCGATTCAATTGTGCTCACCTATTATTCTCTTTGCCTGTTCGGATCGCACGGCGGGCGGGCATACGCAACCAAATTCAGCGAAAACAGTCATAATATGAAACCGCATAGGCAAAAATTATCTAACCAGGCCCGATCTGCAGGGTACAATGCAGAAAAAGAAACGTTGGGTCATGTGGCCCTCATATTTCGATTCAAGATTGAAGAGGCATCAGGGAAGACGTGTGAACAGGAAAGATGCAATTGAATCGCCCACCGTCCAGATGATTTCAAGCGCACTCACGGTCATGGGAGTGGAACATGAAATAGATGCCGGGGCAAGCTTTCCTGCCCAATGGTTCAGGAAGGAGGGCAGAGTTTTTGTCGACAGTACCACGAGAAAGCGCGAGCTTCTGAAGGCAATCTGTGAGAACATGAAAAAGATGTGAATAACATATGTCCTACGCGATACAGGCTGGTGCTGCTTGAGTGCTGGAAATGTCGGATTCCCGGGTCATCGACAGGAATGCTGAGGCTGCAGGTGTAACTGTTTCAACACTTATGGAAAACGCCGGAAAATGTGTTGCGGACTTAATAGAGACCAAATTCGGAGACAGGAAGCACATTGTCTTTGTATGCGGACCGGGAAATAATGGCGGAGACGGTTTTGTCGCTGCCGGCATACTGTCCCGCAGTCGCAAAACATCCGTCATACTTATGAGGGGATCAACAGAGGCACAACAGAGACCCCACCTTAAAGAAAGACTCGACAGAGTATCCGGCCTGGTGGGTGATGCTTCGCTGCTTGAGTCGCCGGGGCAGAAGCGCACACTTATCGTTGACTGCCTGCTGGGTTCGGGCATCAGCAGGCCACCTTCGGGCGAATTTCGGAACATCATTCAATCAATAAATGAGGCAAGGACGGGAGGTGCCGCGGTGGTTTCCGTTGACGTTCCGTCCGGCTTTCCTTTCGACGAGCACGTGAAGCCGGACGTTACGATTACGTTTACAGACAAAAAATCAGGCATGAATGAGTCAAATAGCGGAAGGATTGTGATTGCAGATATTGGCATTCCTGACCGTGCGTTGAAATATACGGGTCCCGGCGAGATGGAGTTATACCCTGTACCGGAGAAGTATTCCCACAAGGGAAATAACGGCATCGTTACAGTAATAGGCGGAGGGGTATTCTCCGGCGCTGCAGTATTCTCATCACTTGCTGCTTACAGAACTGGCGCGGATCTTGTTTATACTTTTGTTCCTGAGAGTTCGCTGCTGACTGTCGCTTCATTTTCGCCGTCAATTATGGCCTTTCCAGTGGAAGAAAGGAAAGTCTCTTCCGAGGATATCAGCAGGATACTGCTCTGGGCAGAGAAGAGCGGATCGGCGTTGATTGGACCGGGAACAGACGCTTCTTCGCATGATTTCATCACAGAAGTAATTCGCCGGATCTCGTGTCCGCTTGTAATCGATGCGGGTGGCATAGAGGCTGCGGGAAAAAACCACGCCATCCTTTCAGGAAAGGATGCCGTTATAACGCCGCACTCAATGGAGTTCTACAAACTGACAGGAGCACTTCTCGAAGAGGATATCGAGTCCAGGAAATCGACCGTCATGAAATGGGCATCCAAACTGGGTGTCACGATACTGCTCAAAGGTGCTGTCGACATAATCAGCGATGGAAGACGCACAAGATTGAATGAAACTGGAAATGCAGGTATGACTGTTGGAGGGACTGGCGATGTGCTCGCGGGCATAGTTGCAGCACTCATGTCCAAAGGACTGAGCGGATTTGACGCCGCAAGACTTGGTGCCTATATGAATGGATGTGCAGGCGATGTCTGCTTTATGAAAAAGTCATATGGACTCGTCGCCAGCGATGTCATAGAAGCGATACCGGAAGTCCTGATTTCCCATTTAGGTGTTAAAAGATGAAGAAATACGGTGTAATTTCTGACATACATTCCAATTTTCCGGCTCTGAGGGAAGTCATGCAGCACCTGGACAGGGAAGGAGTGGAAGAGATTCTGTGTGCAGGCGACATTGTTGGCTACAACTCAATGCCCAACGAGGTGGTCGATTTGTTGAGAAACAGAAAGGTGCTGTGTATACTGGGGAACCATGACCGCTGTGTCATAAGAGCCGACTACAATAGCATGAATGCACTTGCTGTTGCTGCGATCAGATGGACTGCAAAGAATCTAACAGTCGAAAATACTGCTTTTCTGAAGAATCTGGTGGACAGCATGGTTCTGGATGATGTTGCCATGTATCACGGATCGCCGTTTGATCCTGATGAATACACATATGAGGAGATGGTAGACGAGCGACTGATCGTCCGATCGGGCAAGCCGCTGACGATATTGGGTCACACGCACGTTCCGTTCATAAAGAAGTTATCATCGGCCACGGTGCTGAACCCAGGTTCGGTCGGCCAGCCAAGGGACGGAGATGCGCGAGCATCGTGTGCCGTCATCTCGAAATCTGAACGGCAGATAATCAGGGTACCATATGATGTGGAAGAGATAATTTCACAGAATACCCTGCAAGACCTGCCTGACCCCCTTTCGGAAAGGCTGAGGTGGGGGGTCTGAAAGAAAGCCGGGCCACTTCTCAACCGGTAGCCGGTTACCCCGCACTGATTGTCAGCTCCAAAGAGGACATACTGGTTATTGCGGATCTCCACATAGGACTTGGCCACGAACTGGAGGAAAAGGGAATACTGATCAGACAGCAGACTGAAAAGATGATAAAAGACCTGACCTTCCTGTCGTCGCTTTCCACCCACCTTGTCATTGTTGGTGATCTCAGACACGAAATAAGGGGAAGAAATACAGATTCCGAAATTCCGGCATTCATGTCATCCCTCCTTGATATTTATGATCGGATTGAAATTGTTCCTGGCAATCACGACGGCATGATTTTAAGAATGCTTCCTCAAAGGGTCATTGTTCATCCGTCTGCCGGCTTCTCAATCAGGGGTTTCTCGTTCTTTCATGGGCACACCTGGCCCTTGTCGTCGATGATGGCCGAGCGTACGCTGATCATGGGCCATCTTCACCCTGCGGTTGAATTTGTAGATTCGCTGGACAACAGATATGTCGAAAAATGCTGGTTCCGGGCGCCGATGAAGGAGAAGGACCCCACCGAGCGTTATTCGTCAATGCCCACTGAGGTTATTGTGCTGCCTGCCTTCAATCCTCTTCTGACAGGAACTCCGATCAACAGAAAAGGGATGAAAGGATTTGGACCTCTGTTCAGCAATGGGTTGATAAAAAGCCTCAGGGGTAAGCTGTACCTTCTTGACGGCACATTCCTTGGTTCTCTTAATGAGATTGCTGTCAGCCCGATTGATAATTCATAGCTGGCTGCGAAAGCCTTCTATGCAGGAACCGGATTACCTGAGGCTGGTTGTTTTGGTTCGGTACAATAATTATGTTTCAAGTCATCCACAGTCTGCGGCCGTGGCAAAGTTTAACACAATGATCGTGAAATTGGCAAATAGACTGAAAATATGGCACACTCCGCCACAGATAAGAGGGCACGATGGTGCAGTCTGCTCCGTCTGCCTTGAAGAAGTGGCTGAAAGTCCTGATCGGTTTTACTGCAGCTGCGGAGCGGCCTATCATAAAGGCTGCTTTCACATCGATGGAACATGCCTCAGGTGCAAGGCAATTAAAACAGTTGAATCGGGTGCAACTTCAATTACATGGTTGCCGAAATTTGCCGAATTTGCACAAACTGACGATTACCCTGTTGCAGTCAGCTTTCACTGCATGAACTGCGAGAGCGTTGTGAAACCAGGCGACATATTCTGCCCATCATGCGGCTATCATCTCGACAGCCTTCGCGGATACCTCTGCCCGGTATGCCGCGTGGCCGTCAGCGACGAGGATCGTTTCTGCAGATGCTGCGGAACCATTTTTGGCAAGCCGGAATCTGCCCTCATCCAGTGCGATTCGTGCA